>JAGVIF010000265.1 GCA_020056205.1 Lentisphaeria bacterium
CCATCATCTCCGCTGGGAAGAAGGCGTTTTTGGAAGAGCTTTTTCTTTTGGATTTGATTTCAGGAAATCGTAATGCGGCGGTTTTTGTTACGTCTTGTCGTAATATTGATATCATGGCAGGTTACCGTCCCGCGGATATTCCCATAAGGTGCGGCTGAAGCGCGGGCTTTCGCTTTTCATTCCATATTTAAGGGGATGGGGAGATGGAGGCAAATCTTTTTAACGAAGATTCTTCCGCCCGGCGGAGGAATGGGGAATTTGATCCGGTTGCCAATGCCGGAATGCCGCTTGCCGCGCGGATGCGTCCGAGATCCTTCAACACTTTTGCCGGCCAGAGCCACATAATCGGCGAAGGAAAACTTCTAAGAAAATCCATCGAATCGGATAGTTTTTATTCAATAATTTTTTGCGGGCCGCCCGGAACCGGCAAGACAAGCCTTGCCGAATTGATAGCCGGCGTAACGGATTCCGCGTTCATACGTCTTTCCGGCGCTTTGTCAACCGTCGCCGAGCTTCGCAGGGAGATAGCCTCCGCCGCGATCAGAAAAAAGAATGGAAAGAATACTATAATATTCATTGATGAGCTGCATCGCTTCAACAGGGCGCAACAGGATGTCCTGCTTTCCGACATAGAGCGAGGGACGATACGATTCATAGGAGCTACTACTCAGAATCCCTTTTTTTACGTGAATCCCCCTCTGCTTTCAAGGTCCTTGCTTTTCAAGCTCGAACCGCTTTCCGCCGACGATGTGCGCTCGATAATAGGCGCCGCGTTGTCAGGCAAAGACACTTTTCCCGGCTTAGAGGTAAAAATATCGGACGACGCCCTTAATTTTATCGCAACCGGGTGCGAGGGGGATGCGCGGAGGGCATTGAACGCGCTTGAGATAGCGGCGCTCACGGCGAAGCGGGATAAAAATGTCGTTGAGATAAGCAAGGCTGACGCTGAATCTTCCATGCAGGAGAAGGCGGTCGAGTACGGCGATGACGGGCATTATGACACCGCGAGCGCGTTCATAAAGAGCATGCGCGGGAGCGACCCTGACGCGGCGGTATATTGGCTTGCCAAGATGCTTCAAGCCGGAGAAGACATAATGTTCATAGCGCGCAGGATTGCGATTTTCGCGGCGGAAGATGTCGGCAATGCCGATCCGAGGGCTCTTCAGATTGCGGTGGCCGCGATGCAGGCGATTGAGATGATAGGGATGCCGGAGGCGAGGATAATACTTTCGCAGGCTGTAACGTATTGCGCCACAGCCCCCAAGAGCAACGCGTCATACATGGCGATAGAGTCGGCGCTCAAAGATATTCGTGAAAACAGGGTGCAGCCTGTGCCCGTTCATCTCAGGGATTCGCACTACAAAGGGGCGGCGAAGCTCGGACACGGCGCCGGTTATAAATATCCCCACGATTATCAGGGCAGCCGTGTTGAGCAGGATTATATGGGTGTTCCCAAAAAATATTACGAGCCTTCGGAGAGCGGATATGAAATCAGGATTAAGGAAAGGATGGAAGCATTGATTTTTAAGGCGGGCCCTGCCCGCAACCCAAAAGAATAAAGAAAGGGTTCAGCGTTCATTGTTCAGTGTTCGGGGTTCAGGGTGAAAAAGTAGAAAGCGGAAAAGTTTTCTAAATTCTAATTTCTAAATTTTTGTGTGTCCCTTGCGTCCCTTGTGTCCCTTATGTCCCTGTGTGTCTGTGTCTCCGCAGTGAAGAGCAGAATTAGGAATTAAGAATTACGAATTACGAATTTGGAAACCGTTAACCAATAACCTATAACCAACGCTTAAAACATAGAACTGTAAAAAAAGAAGCTAAACGGGAGACCGCGCGATGAAAGATGGACACGGGAAAAAAATAAGGGAGCAGTTTATTTCCATGCGCGGGGCGTTGACGGAGGATTTCATTGCCGGAGCCTCTCTGGAAATAATACGCCGGCTTTCGGGGTTTGAAGCCCTGAAAAACGCGGAGAATATCTGCGCCTTTTTTCCCTCATACGGCGAGCCGCTGATAATTCCTTTTCTCGAAGAAATGCTCGGCAGCGGAAAAAAAATATTACTTCCTAAATATTCGCGAAAAAACGGGAATTACGCGATGGCGGCGGTTGCGAATTTCGCAGATTCGCTTGCGCCCGGAAAGTTTGGGATAATGGAACCGGCAGGGAACGATGTCCCTGATGAAAAAAGCAGCCGCTCAACAGTCTGGCTTGTGCCCGGGGTAGCCTTTGACAGAGCCGGAACGAGGATAGGATACGGCAAGGGGATCTACGACATTCTTCTTGAAACCCGCCCCGAATTGAAAGTTGGGATTTGCTATCAGTGGCAAATTGTCGGGCGGATAGAGCCGGAATCTCACGACGTGAAAATGAATTATATCTTTACGGAAAAAGAAATTTACAAGATTGTTTAAATAAAAAAATAAAAATGGAGATTGAAAACTATGAGCGTATTTGAGAGTATTAGCGCGCAAACCGTGAACGTGAAATCCATCGTCACGTGCGTTGTCGGCATGGGGATAGGATTTCTTATCCACTGGATGATAGCGAAATTTTTTGGAGAGACGGCCTCAAAAATGGCGGCCCGCGTAAAGGAGGACGCGAAGAAGGAGGCTGAACACATTGTCAGAGAGGCCAAGGTCGCCGCCAAAACCGAAGTCCTTAAGCTCAAGGAGCAGATGGAGCAGGAACTCAAGGAGAAAAAGCGGGATATGCTCAATATGGAAAAGAGGATTGTGGGCAGAGAAGAGAATCTTGAGAAAAGAGCTGACGCCATTGATTTGAGAGTGCAGGCGGTCGAGAGGGAAGAGAGGGATATATTCACCCTCAAGGAGCGTCTTGCCGACAAAGAGAGAGATTTGAAAAAGGAAATATCAAAGCAGATAGACGAATTTGAGCGAATTTCGCAGATGAGCAGGGAGAGCGCGAAAGAGCTGCTCCTCGAGAAAATCAGGGGCGAAGCGCATAATGAAACAGGGCTGCTGATCAGAAATATTGTTGAGGAAGCGAAGTTGAAGGCCGATAAGGAAGTGCAAAAAATTCTTATTTATGCCATGCAGAGATATGCGGGAGAGTGCGCGTATGAGCACACGACATCAACAGTTTCCCTTCCGAGCGATGAGATGAAGGGCAGAATAATAGGAAGAGACGGAAGAAATATAAGGGTTATAGAGGCGGTTACGGGGGTATCTCTGCTTGTGGACGACACTCCTGAGGCCGTGGTGCTGTCGTGTTTCAATCCTGTGCGAAGGGAGAAGGCGCGCGTTTTGCTTGAGCGCCTGATATCCGACGGCAGAATTCATCCCACCCGCGTAGAAGACTTATATAAAAAAGTTGACAAAGAAATCGAAGAGGAGATAGTGGAAGCCGGAGAGGCGGTTGTCATTGAGACCGGCGTCCATAACATTCCGGAGGCAGTGGTCAAGCTTCTCGGAAACCTGAAATACAGATACAGTTTTTCTCAGAACGTGCTCAGGCATTCGGTGGAGGCGGCCAACTTCATGGGTGTGCTGGCGTCGGAGTTGAAACTTGATATTCAGAAAGCCAAAAGGATCGGCCTTCTGCACGACATCGGCAAGGCGCTTGACAGCGAGGCGGAAGGCTCTCATGCGGCGCTTGGCGCTGAATTCCTGAAGAAATATAATGAGAACCCGGATGTCATTAACGCGGTCGCTTCTCATCACGAGGAAACGGATAAAACATCGGTTTATGCCGTTCTCGCATGCGTGGCCGACACCCTGAGCGCTTCAAGACCCGGGGCAAGGAGCGAGACCACCGAATTTTATCTTAAACGTCTCGAAAAGCTTGAAGAAATAGCTATGGATTTTCAAGGCGTCGAAACATGCTACGCCATTCAGGCCGGAAGAGAAGTGAGGGTGGTGGTCAATCCGTCAAGAATCAGCGACTCGGAGGCCCAATCAATGGCCCGCGATATTTGTCAGAGAGTGGAAAAGGAGATGAATTATCCGGGACAAATAAAAGTAACCGTCGTAAGAGAGACTAGGTCGGTGGAATACGCGAAATAATTTTGCTTGAAATATGCCGCCATGCGTAGTATGGTAGCTTCTCCTTTGAAACTGCTGTTGGAGTTCACAGCTTCAGCTGTGTCTTTCCTGTGCAGTTTCTTATGGATAAAACTGCGAAAATCGCAGTAGGACGCTCGTTTGCAACTGTATTGTATTCGCAAAAAATAAACGGAGGAACTTATATGAGCTCAGCGATATCCGCTCTTCAAAAGGAGAGAGCCGCTTACAAACCCCAATTGCCGGCGGCCCTGAAGAGGGGCGCTATAGTGTCGGTTAAAGAAGGCAAAAGCTCCACATCGGCCGGAGATTCGGAGAAAATAAAAACGTTATTCCCCAATAACTTCGGCAAACCCGTCCTGACTTTTTCAAAAATAAACGATGACTACAGGCTTGATGCTCCGATAAATGCCGGCGTGATACTTTCAGGAGGCCAGGCTCCGGGCGGACACAACGTGATAGCCGGTGTTTTCGACGGCATTAAAAGCGCGCATCCCGATTCCAAACTCTACGGGTTCATAGGCGGACCGAGCGGTCTTATAGACAACAAGTTCAGGGAAATCACCGCCAAACTTATTGATGAATACAGGAACACCGGCGGTTTTGACATAATAGGTTCCGGAAGGACGAAACTCGATAGCAAGGAACAGTTTGAGAAAGCGAGGGCGAATTGCGAAGAGCTTGGAATAAACGCCCTTGTGGTGATTGGCGGCGATGATTCCAATACTAACGCATGCCTGCTCGCCGAATACTATCTGGCAGCCAATGCGCAGATTCGAGTGATAGGCTGTCCCAAAACCATAGATGGAGACCTTAAAAACGCTCAAATAGAAACCTCTTTCGGATTTGACACCGCCTGCAAGGTATATAGCGAGTTGATAGGCAACATATCCAGAGATGCGAATTCCGCAAAAAAATATTGGCATTTCATCAGGCTGATGGGGCGTTCGGCTTCGCACATCACACTCGAATGCGGCCTGCAGACGCACCCTAACACATGCGTCATATCGGAGGAAGTCGCTGAAGAGAAGATGACCCTTGATCAGATAACCGACCAGATGGTTTCTGTCATAGCGCAGCGCGCCGAGAAGGGGATGAATTTTGGCATAATCCTTATTCCTGAAGGACTTATAGAATTCGTCCCTGAAATGAAATCTCTGATAAGGGAACTGAATGATTTGATAGCGCATGAAAGTTCGGCGATGTCATTTCTCCCTGACGACGAACAAAAATTGAAATTCATAAAGACCAAACTCACGGCGAAGAATTCAAAACTTTATGATTCGCTTCCGAAACAAATTCAGGTTCAATTGATAAAAGACCGCGACCCTCACGGCAACGTTCAGGTATCGTTGATAGAAACCGAAAAACTGCTTATCGAGATGATACAGGGCAAACTTTCCAAGATGAGAAAGGCAGGGGAATACATAGGAAAATTCAGCGTCCAGACTCACTTTCTCGGATACGAGGGAAGATGCGCCGCCCCGTCCAATTTTGACGCAGATTATTGTTACAGCCTCGGCTACGCCGCAGCAGCCCTTGCCGTCAACAACAGAACCGGCTATATGGCATCCGTAAGCAACCTCGCTCAGCCGGCGTCAAAATGGAAGTGCGGCGGAATCCCGCTGACGATGATGATGAATATGGAAAGACGCTACGGTTCCGAAAAGCCCGTGATAAAAAAGGCTCTCGTTGACTTAAAAGGCAAACCGTTTGCGAAATTCGCAACCAACAGAGATGTTTGGGCGCTGGAGACCGACTACGTTTATCCTGGTCCTATACAATATTTTGGCCCCGATTCGGTTTGCGGCGCCAGAACCATGACGCTGATGCTTGAGAGTGAATAAAAAAATAATGAATCTGCTTTTTGTCGGAGACATAGTTGGAAAGGGCGGGCGCAATGCTGTCAGGCAGATTGTTCCCGAACTCAGGCGCGAATATAATTGCCGCTTTTGTATTGCAAACGCCGAGAATATCGCAGGCGGAGCGGGTGTAACTGCCAAGACTTTGAAAGATATTCCGGACGGAATAGTGGATGTCTTCACCGGCGGAGACCACACATGGGATCAGAAGGAATTTCAAAGTGAAATTTCCTCTATCACAAACTTTCTGCGGCCTGCGAATCTAAAAGCGTCTCAACCCGGACGCGGATACGGAGTTTTCAGGAATCATGGAGGCGGAGAGCTTGTGGTCATAAGCCTAACGGGAAGAATATTCATGAAAGATTTCTTTGCCGAATGCCCGTTTGAGACGGCTGACAGAATAATTTTGTCCCTGCCTTCGGAAGTGAAAACGATAATAGTTGATTTTCACGCCGAAGCAACAAGCGAAAAAGCGGCAATGGCGCATTTTCTCGACGGGCGGGTTACCGCCGTCATAGGAACTCATACTCATGTCCAGACGAACGACGCCGGCATACTGCCGAAGGGCACGGCTTTCATAAGCGATGTCGGAATGGTCGGAGCCGAACATTCAATAATAGGAAGGGAAATTTCGGCCGTCATCGCGAAATTTGTCTCAGGAATGCCGCAGAAACTTCCCGTAGAGGAAAAAGGCGCGCGCCTTGACGCCGTTGTTTTAAGTTATGATGAAAAAAACGGAAGGCCCTTCGCCATAAAACAAATTCGCCGGATGATGAAAGAGTAGCACAGGCATCTTGCCTGTGAAAAAAGTAGGAAGCGAAGAACAAATGCAGTCGTTAAGGATAGGGATTGCGGGATTGCGCGGGCAAGTCGGAATAGGCATGACGGTTCCGCGCGCTATAGATTTTGCGAGCGCTCTCGGCACCTACATTGACAGCGGAACCGTTGTGGCGGCCTGCGACACGCGGATATCCTCGTGCATGTTTCAAAATGCCGTAATTTCATCGCTCTTGGCGTGCGGACTGGACGTGATTGACGCCGGAGTCATCTCGGCGCCTGAAATGCACTTCGCCGTCAGAGAACTCGGCGCATCGGCAGGACTTCTCATTGGAGCCGGACATCATCCGAAGGGCTGGAACGCGATAATGCCGCTTACAAGCTCGGGGGCATTTTTCACGAATATCCAACTCCAGGAACTTCTTGATGTCTATCACAGCAAGCGTTTCGGATACCGCCAATGGAATCAGATAGGAAAAGATATTCCTCCTCCCGTCGGCATTCAGGACAAATACATAGACCTTTTGTGTTCTCAACTCGATGTTGATTCGATTGCGTCAAAGAGATTTACGATAGTCGCCGATTTCTGCAACGGCTCGGGCGTGAATGTCGGAGAGAAATTCGCGAAACGGCTGGGTATTAACATGATAGCGATAAACAACGAGGCCTCCGGAATACTTCCTCACGATCCGGAGCCGCGCCCGCGCAGCGCGGTGCAGGCGCGTTCGGTGCTCAGGCCGTTAAAGGCTGACATCGCTTTTGTCTTCAACTCGGATATGAGCAGGACTTCCATTGTAACCGATTCGGGGGAAACGCTTTCCGAAGAATACACGATAGCTCTCGTGGCAGACCAGGTCTTGTCAACTAAAAACAGGGCGCAGCTTGTAACTAATAGCTGCACCACAAGAACCCTTGATGAGATTGCGGAAAAATACGGCGCAAAAATTCACAAGACAAAGGTGGGAGAGGCTTGCATAATAGACAAGATGCTGGAACTGGGGGCGGACATTTCGGGCGACGGCAGCGGAGGATCGGCATTCAAAAACCACATTCCGGGATATGACAATTTCATGGTGCTCGGCGTGATCCTTGAGGCGATGGCGAAAAAAAACGCGTCATCAACGGAACTTGCGAAAGCCTTGCCGCGCTATCATATAATCAAACGCGCGTTCCGCACTTCCTCATCCCACGCTTATACATCGCTGCACAGATTGAGGGATTATTTCAATGACGCCGTCGTTGATGACGATGACGGTTTGCGCTTTGATTGGCCGGAAGGCTGGATTCATTTGAGAGCCTCTATGACCGAACCAATTGTAAGGATGATTGTTGAATGGAATTCAAAAGAACAGGCGGAGGAACGCGCAGGCCAAGTGCGAGGCATTCTCGAAAGGCTGGCGCTTTAATATGGCAAGAGTAAATTTAAAAGTCAGCGTTAGCGGAGTCCGCGGGACAGTTGGCGATTCGCTTACGCCAAGCCTTGTCTCCGATTTCGCCGCAGCCTTCGGAGAATACGTGGGGGGCGGGCGGGTGATAGTCGGCAGAGACACGCGCCCGAGCGGGCTCCTTTTTGAAAGAGCCGTCATCGCCGGCCTTTTGTCGGTCGGATGC
>JAGVIF010000128.1 GCA_020056205.1 Lentisphaeria bacterium
AATAATTGCAACAGGAATATGGATCGAAAAGTTCGGAGTGAAATAGCAGGTTATCGAATATTGCCTTCGCAATTCCGACAATCCACTTATACGAACACAACCAGTGAAAAGATCGCCAGCCTTAAGGCTAGTCGTCCATTAAAACAGCAAATAGGAGATACAAACCATGGTCAAAAAACTCGCTCATGTATGCATCGGCTCCTCGAATCTTGATGCAACAAGAAAATTCTACTGTGGCTGTCTTGGACTCAAAGAGCATTTCAACTTCATCAAGGAGGGAAAGAATATCGGAACGCATCTGGAGATATGCCACGGAAGCTATCTTGAATTCTTCACCGGAAATCCAAAGATTCACGAAGACAATGTTATCAGGCACATATGCTTCGAGGTCGGCTCAATTGACGAGCTTATCGAACGACTCCGCAAAGACGGATACGAAGTAACTGACAAGAAGATGGGGACAGACAAGAGCTGGCAGGCTTGGACAAGCGATCCCGACGGGGTGAAAATTGAATTTCATGAATACACTCTTACGAGTTCACAGATGACGAAAAAGGACTGCGTGCTCTCTTGAAATTGTGTACGAGTTTAGACGCTAAAAGTTGGGCAGTACAAAACTTTAAAAGGAGCATCAGTATGGCCACCGCAAATGACATCATCAAGTGGGTAGAAGAAAACCAAGGGTGGGCGATACATCATGAGGAAGGTATTCATCACGGCGCTGGAGACGTTGAAATCACCGGCGTGACCGTCTGCTGGAAAGCGTCGCCTAGGGCAATCGATGCGGCAGGGAAGCGCGGCGACAATCTTATCATCGGCCACGAAAGTCTTCACTATCCCTATTATATTGCCCCTGCCAAAAATACTTGCGAGCCCTCCGATGGCATCTGCAACGGCGCGGTTTATGAGTTCTGCAATTGGCTACAATGATAAAAATCCACCAGGATCTGGCGCCTGACCCCGATGCCCACTTGATCAGCTTTTTCCGATAATGCCCATTCACCAGCTTGATGAGGAGCCGAAACGCAGGGCATTTCGAGCGCTGATTTTTTTTCTTCATTTTTTGATTTGACAAAATATTTTCCGGGGATATTGTTGAAATCGTTTTTCAATAAAAATCAGGATTATGGGGTATAGTCTCATCCAGTGTTACGGAACACTAAGACATGAAAAAGGAATTTGAAATTTTGAGCCGCGCGATAGGCGACAGAGGACTTCGCCGCACAGCGCAGAGGGAGAATATTCTTAAGGTCTTTCTTGCGATGGAAGGACATTTCAGCATTGAAAACATATGCGGGGAAGCAAAGAAACAATTCCCGTCAATAGGCCGTGTTACCGTATACAGAACAATGAAACTGTTTGAGGAACTTGGACTTGCGGAAAAAATGGACCGCGGCGACGGGATTGCCAGATATGAACACAAATACAATCACAAACATCATGACCATCTCGTGTGCGTCAAATGCGGCGCTTGTATCGAAGCGGTAAGCCCTCAAATTGAAAAACTGCAAGAGGCGCTTGCCAAGAAATACGGGTTTGTGCCGGCCGGACATAAATTGCGGATATTTGGAATATGTAAAAATTGCCGGTGATTTTTTTGTTCGGCAATTGAAATTAATTTTCAACAGGAAAAGGGAAAAAGAATATGGATACGATCGGGGACGGGAGTATTTCAATGAAAAACGGCGCTTCGCAAAATTCGAAGCGCGACAGGAAACGCGGGAAGATATTGATAGTCGGCAGTCCGAACGTAGGCAAAAGTGTTGTTTTCAACAACCTCACCGGCGCTTACGCCACAGTTTCAAATTACCCTGGAACCACCGTGGAAATTTCAAAGGGGACCGGCAAAATAGACAACACCGACTACGAGGTGTTTGACTGCCCTGGAATGTATTCGCTTCTTCCGATAACCGAGGAAGAAAGGGTGTCCCAAAAAATGATTCTGAACGAAAAGACCGACGTGATCCTCCATGTGACCGACGCGAAGAACATTGAGAGAATGCTTCCGTTCACCTTTCAGTTGATTGAGGCCGGTCTGCCGGTGATACTCGTTCTCAACATAATGGACGAGGCCGAAAAACTCGGCATTGACATTGATTCGAAAAAGCTTGAAGCCGAACTGGGAATTCCTGTCGTTCCCGCGATTTCAGTGACAAAGCATGGAATGAAGCACCTGAGAAACGTTATCGCCCATTATCTGCCTGCCAAGCCATATTTGGTGACATATGACGGGATTGTTGAGGAGGCGGTTGCAAGAATGCAGGAACTCTTGAAGGGCGGCTACCCGGTTTCAAAGAGGGCCGTGGCTTTGCTTCTTCTCCAGAATGACAGCGAAACAAGAAAAATAGTCGAATCGAAGGAATCCGATATCGAAGGAATAAGAAGCATAATCAGGGAGCTTGCCGGGAAGGTGAGATACTCAGTGAACTATTCGCTGAGCGTTAGACGTCATCAGGTAGCAACGGCCATTGGAAAAAGGTTTTTGACCCACAGCGGAGTTGCCGCTGAAAAAAGCTTCCGCGAAATTCTCAGCAGGATTACGATGAATCCATGGACGGGCTTTCCCATACTTCTTCTCATACTTTATTTTGGGCTTTACAAGTTTGTCGGCGGAATCGGGGCGGGAGTCATCGTAGACTTCCTCGAGAACACTATTTTCGAAAAATATGTGACCCCGCACGTTACAAACTTTGTTGAAGCCCTGGTACCATGGCCTGTTTTGCGCAGTCTTTTCGTCGGCGAATATGGAATAATAACGCTCGGAATAAGATATGCCGTGGCAATAATCCTCCCCATAGTCGGCACGTTTTTCATTGTTTTCGCTATCATTGAGGACAGCGGATACCTTCCGAGACTGAGCATGCTGATGGACAGACTGTTCAAGAAGATAGGGCTTTCCGGCAGGGCTGTCATACCGATGGTTCTGGGTCTCGGATGCGACACCATGGCGATCATGGTTACAAGAACGCTTGCCACAAAAAGGGAAAGAATCATAGCGACACTGCTTCTTTCCTTGGCGATCCCGTGCTCGGCGCAGATCGGCGTGATTATGTCCCTTTTTGGCGAGGAAAATTCCACCGGGCTTTTGATATGGGCCGCAATAATAACGGCAATCTTTCTCCTTGTGGGATACCTCGTTTCGAAAGTCCTTCCCGGCGATGAGCCTGTTTTCTTCATGGAAGTGCCCCCTCTGAGGATGCCGAAATTGTCAAACGTGATAATCAAGACCTACACGAGAATGGAATGGTATTTCATGGAAGTCTGCCCGCTCTTCATTCTGGCCAGTGTCTTGATTTGGCTGGGGCAGATTACGGGGATATTCGAGACCGTAGTTTCGCTCTTCGTTTATCCGGTAAGGCTTCTGGATATGCCGGACAAATCGGCGGTGGCCTTCTTCTTCGGATTTTTCAGGAGGGACTACGGCGCGGCCGGCCTCTATGACCTCAAGAAGGCGGGTCTGCTCAACGGCAATCAGATTCTCGTTGCCTGTGTGACACTGACCCTTTTCCTTCCGTGCATAGCCCAGTTCATCATGAACATCAAGGAAAGGGGATGGAAAACCGGAGTGGGGATTTCCATATTTGTCCTCGTATTTTCGTTTGGCGCCGGCTATGCGGTCAACACAATTCTTCTCGTTTGCGGAATACAGCTATGAAGTGTACATTATGCGGATTTGAATTCGGCGAAATGAGCTCGCGACGCTCCTGCGAAGGGTGTTGCATGGTGAAAAAATGCCGTCTGCTGAAGTGTCCGAACTGCAATTTTGAAATTCCGGCCGAGCCGGAATGGATTAAAAAAATAAAACTATGGAGTAAAGGTAAAAATGACAAGCAACAAGGCCGAAGAAATTCTTGAAACACTGTGGATAACGCTCGAAGAGAAAAAAAAATCCTCCGTCGTAGCGGCTGACATTGGACTGACGGCCGAAGATACTTCCCTGCCGGAACTTATCTCCTCGAAACTCGTCACCGTTGCCCCGGATTTAAAAATCGTCCTCACCGAAAATGGGAGAAAATACGGCAGAAGCATTGTCAGAAGGCACAGACTTGCCGAGAGACTCCTCGAAGATGTCCTTGATGTGAAGGGGGATATTCTCAACAAGAAGGCCTGTGAATTCGAGCACATCCTCCATCAGGGAATAGACGATAAGATATGTGCGCTTCTCGGACATCCGAAACTATGTCCCCACGGACATGAGATACCTAGTGGCGAATGCTGTGAAAAAAAATCCCTCCATCTGAAAATCGTTTCCCCGCTCTCCGGTCTTACGCCCGGACAGAGCGGAAAGATAGCATATGTTCACTCCAAAGACGACGAGAAAATACAGAAAATAATCGCGATCGGGGGATTCCCGGGAACGAAAATAACACTGCTCCAGAGCTTTCCATCTTTTCTTTTCAAGATCGGAAACAGCGAATTCGCCGTTGACGAATCCATAGCGGAGGACATTTTTGTAAGGCTCGACGATGAAGAAAACAAAAACGGCCAATCTGCGGTCAGCAGAAAAAATGCATATAGGGTTATTTTTTGCACTTTATGGTTTGGGTGATATATTCCGCCCCGAGTATAAATTCAGTAAACCCTGCCTGCCTGTGCGCCTGCCTGCCCCGCTGGGGCGGTAGGCAGGTGTCCGCCTGACTGCGAGCGTACTCGCTCAGGCAGGCGGAGTTCGGTGAATATTTACCATGAAAGAAAATAGGCTTGGAATTGTGATGCGCAGGAAAATTCTTGTAGTTGAGGACGACTTTTCATTTTTGAGGATGATGCAACTGCTGTTGAAGCGTCAGGGATATGAGGTTGAGGCGGTCTCCGGCGTTTCCGACGCGCGCAAGAAGCTTGGAGATTCGGGGAATGGTTTTGATCTCATAATTCTCGACCTGATGATGCCGGAGGAAAACGGTTTTGACTTTCTCAAGTGGAGGGATAATGCCGGCCCGTCTATCAGGGATATTCCGGTTCTTCTCAACACAGCGAAACGAATAAGCGAGGATGAAGATGCGTTTTTGAGAGTTCGGGTTAAAGACGTGGTTGACAAGGGGTTGAATTTTACTGAGGCTATTATAAAAAAAGTTGCGGAGGCTCTTTCTTAAAAATGTTCTATTGTGCGAGAATGTTGAAAAAGTCATTACGAAAGCCTGCGATCGCGTCTTTCGCTCTTTTTCTTTTTAGTTTCTCATCTTTTTCGTCTGAGGCGGGTCTCCCTCCTCTTTTTGATTATGAGGAGGATATCGGGTTGAAGGGGAAGGACACGGAACTCAGAATGCTCGCCCCAATATGTGAATTTTCGTCTGATGAGACATCGTCCCATAATCTAAACGCGATTCGCCCTTTGCTGTCGTGGGAAGGCGACAAAAGCTCTTACGCATTTGATGTGTTGTGGCCTCTTTTTGCGTATCGCGAGAATAATTTCGAAAAATACTGGCGTTTTATTCTTCTCTATTCGGGGCAGAAAAAGTTTGAAGACGACCCGGGGAAGCCCGGAGATAGTCCGCATACCGGTTTCATCCCGCTTTTTTTTTACGGCGATGACACGAACGGGGATTTTTACTGGTCTGTTTTTCCCGTGTATGGAGAAGTCCGGGATTTTTTGTCATACGATTCGATATATTTCATTCTTTTTCCGGTTTATCTGAAAACCAAAAAGGGTAATGCTGAGGGAGAGTCCTATTTATGGCCTATTCTGAACTGGGACGAAAGTCCGAAATACAAGAAGTTTCGTTTTATCCCTTTTTATGCCTACCATGAGAGACCTGACAGTTTCAGGAGGGCATCATATCTCTGGCCATTTTATCATACCGCCGAGTATTACAGCGCAAAGAATGGAGGGAGTGGGTGGCTTCTTTGGCCGCTTGTTGGAAAAAACAAGTTTCAGCGTTTGGAGTCATGGAGTTTTTTGTGGCCTTTCTTTTCGACGCACAAAAGGCTTCCTGACGAGAAGGGAGAAGACGATGGATTTGGTTTTACCGCGCCGTGGCCGGTTTTGCAATACAAAAGAAATGTTGACAGGGACGAAGACAACGAGGAGTGGAAATTTTATCTGTGGCCTATTTACGGGCGTTCGGAAAGGAAAGACTCCGAGTATCAATTTATAATGTGGCCATTTGGTTCTTCGCTTCATACGTTTGGAGATCAGGGCAATGTGGAATGGGCGTGGGCTCTTCCTCTCTACTGGTCAAAACACGGGGCGGACAAAAACGGAAAGATATCGGAAGTCTATAGGCATTTCTGGCCATTCGCGTCATATCTTTCAAAGGCTGATGATTTCTCCGAAATCCGCGTTCTTGACATATGGATACAAAGAAATATGCCTGCGGTTGACAGGAACTGGACTCCGCTTTGGACGCTTTTCGACTACCAGCGAAACGGGGAGGCCTTCCGTTATGATTTTTTATGGGGCTGGATAAAATATTCAGATAACAGAAAGGAAGGTGAAAGTTTTTCCGTATTTCCTTTTTACAATTGCGAATACGATATGCGCAACGTCGGCTCCGCTGTTGCTGAAGGAGAGGAGAAAAACGCGGGCGTTGCCGCCGCCGACACGGTTGTGAGAGATTACTTCATGGGGTTTGTCCAAACAACAAACAAAGGGGACTCTTCGTCGTCGTTAAGGCTGTTTTGGCTTGTAGATTTCGATTTTTAAGAAAAAGAGTTCGAAAAAATGTGTTTTTGTCCTATATTTGCGGTTTACCAATTTGGAGGCTGATTTTTTTCTATGATAATTCCGTATGAATCAGACTATTTTCCTGAAGGCGATAATTTCTTAGTGGAGCTCGGCAGGTTTGTCTTAATAAGCATAAGGAATTCCGGCAGAGGGGTATTGCTGACACTTGATGCATTTTTATTTTTTCCCCTGTTTTACAGGAGACGGCATGAACTTCTCCGTCAGATGTTTTTAGTCAGCATAAAGAGTCTTGGGGTTGTAAGCCTTGTCGCTCTTTTCACGGGGATGATACTTTCTTTGCAGGCCGGATTGACGCTCAGGGATTACGGACAGGAGATGAGGGTTGGAACGGTGGTGGCTGAGTCAATGTTCAGGGAGATGGGGCCTTTTATGACGGCGTTGATACTTGCCGCGTGCGTAGGTTCCGCGATGGCCGCCGAGCTCGGAACGATGATTGTTTCCGAAGAAGTTTCGGCGCTTGAAGTGATGTCTATAAATCCTGTTTATTATCTTGTTATGCCGCGCGTTCTCGGGATGCTGATAATGTGTCCGGCGCTTACTATTTACACGAATATCATAGGAGTGTTGGGCGGAGGGGCGGTGGCTTATTCCCAGTTAAACGTCGAATGGCAGGTTTATTATGACTACGCTACGATGTATCTTGACATGAAGGAAATCAATGTCGGGATTCTAAAGTCTGCGATTTTCGCAATAATTGTGTCGGGAGTCGGATGCTATCAGGGGCTTGCGACGAGCGGCGGGGCGGTCGGGGTCGGAACGGCCACCCGAAGGGCTGTCGTCATATCCTTTCTCCTAATAATAACAAGCGGATACTTTATCACGAGGATGTTTTACTGATATGATAGAATTTAATTCTGTTTATAAAACTCTGCGGGGAAGGGAAATCCTCAAGGACGTGACATTGCGCGTGGAAAAAGGGAGCGCCCATACCATACTCGGGCCGACCGGCACGGGGAAGACCGTTACGCTCAGGCACATAGTGAAACTTTTTGAGCCCGACGCGGGAAAAATCACGTTTGAAGGCAGAGACATATCTGAAATCAAAGGCTGGGCGCTTGATGAATACAGAGCTAATTTCGGCTATCTTTTTCAGTCGGGGGCGTTGATAGCGTGGATGACGGTTGGAGATAATGTAGCGCTGCCTCTGAGGGAGAAAACAAAAATGTCCGAAATTCAAATAAACGGCAAGGTGGCGGAAGTTCTTGATCTCGTCGA
>JAGVIF010000093.1 GCA_020056205.1 Lentisphaeria bacterium
ACTCGGGTCTATCTGACCCGATAGTCGCGGGTCAAATAGACCCGCGCTACCTCGAAATGCGCACTAACTTAGCGACATTCGATACCGACCCCGAAAAACATTGATTCAAAAATAAACAGAACCCCAAATTTTGAATTCCACTAAAATTAAGTTTTGCAATTGGCTCATCCAATCACCCATGGGACAGCAGTGAAAAATACCATAAGGCTTTAGTGCAATCTCAGTACATATCGCGCATCATCTTCATGTTGTCGCGCTGTTTTTTTGCCTCGATTATTGAACCATCGCCCTGATCCTCGGGATATTTGTTTATGAAATTTTCCCAATCGGCTATTATTTTATCTATGTCGCTTTTTTTAGCGGTTGGCATTGTTTTTATTTTTTTATAAAGCTCATCATATTCGACTTTATATTTGGATGACTTTTGAATTGGCAGAGGAATTTTTTTGATTATTCCTGATCCTTGCCGGGATGAGCGGCTCGTTATGATTTTTTTTATGTATATTCCGATCCATATTATCAGGGCGCATACGACAAGAGCGCCTGCGGTTATGAGGACATATATTATTGTTTTCTTTTTGCCCTGGATTCTTATCAGTCCGGAATTGGTGATTCCGCGACCCGAAGGCGGCATATTGATCTGACTCCTCGGAGTTCCGTCTTGGATTTTATTTTCAGCGGCGGGCTTGTCTTTTCCCTCTTCCCCTGCTTTTATCCCGGCGGAATCTTTTGTTTCGCCGGACGGCGGCGGGGTTTTTTTTGCGAATTTCGCAAATGGGGACGCCTCCCTCCCTTTTTTCTTTTTGTCGGGGAACAGCGATTTTTTCGTTGGAGATGAAGGTTTTTCTTCGGCTGTCTTTTTTTCGGGATCCGGTTCTTTTTTTTCGGTATCGTCCGTTTTTGCGCCGGCGGTTTTTTCCGTTCCCGCAGGCTGCGGTGTCAATTCAGGTAAAGGTTGAGCAGGCGAAGTTTCTTTTTCATCTTTTACGGATTCGGTTTTTATCTCCGAAATTTTGGTTTCGTCGTCCGCCCCGCTTTTTTTATTCGGTTGTGTCTGATTAGGAATTTCAGTTTTTTCTAAGGGCTTTTCTTCTTTTTTCTCCGCTTCTTCCGGTTTTTTATCTTCTGATTTTTTCCTGGTTTCTTCGATACTTTTTTTAAGGTCGTCGAATTTTTCCATTTCTTTTTTCAATCGTTTGTCGGCTTCCAATTCGGACGTTTTCCTTTCTTCAATAATTAATTCGGAAAAGTATGCCGATGTTTCCAGCGCGGCTTTTTTTGCGGTCTCTTCAAAAATTTTTCTTGTTATTTCAGCGTCTTCCGCCGCTTTTTTCGCGAATTTCGCCTTTTCATCGGCAATTTTCTTATCGGTGTTTTCATGGACGAGACGTATTTGCTCTTCCGCTATTTTTTGCGCCTCTTTTAGAATCATTTCTCTTCTTGACGCCTCATCGGCTTCAATTTTCATTTTTTCAGCCGCTATCGCGCTTTGCTCGTTTGCGGATGAGACAACGCTAAAATTCTCTTGTTTTTGTTCAGGAACCCTGCCTTTCCAGGTCGGTTGCGAAATAAGTCTGCCTTTGAGCGCGGTGGAGCTTTGCCCCGGAGCGGGTTGAGGCGGCTGTGAAGGACGAGTTTGAGGAGCGGGTTGACTTTGAAACTGGGGAGAGCGGATTGGAGTCTGCGGTTGTGGGCTTTGAGCGCCGCCGGCCTGCTGTGGTGTCCTAAATCTTATGGCTCCCTGCGTGTTTTGTGTGTTTATCTGTGAAGCCGTTTTCTGGACGGATGCCTGGTTTGGAGGAAAAGTTGTCATGGACGGGGCTATGGAAGGCGGCGGTGTGGAAGGTTTGGAAAAAGTGGGAGTCGGAGCGTTGCCGGCGCCTGGTTTTGAGATGATAAACTTTTTTTTCCCCGGTTGTTGCGTCCGGAACTGAGGCTGAGTTTGTCCTGTTTGTTTTGGCGGTTGCAAAACTGTTGCCTGAGATCCGCTTGGCTTAGAGAACGGACCGGTTGCGGTTGCGGTCAATATTCCGCCAAAACCGAGGTCTACGGTTTGTGCCACTTTAACGTAGCCTTTTGACGCGCCGGGCGCGCCTGAGCCGGCCTGTCCATTTCTTTGGACATTCGTGGTTGGAGTATCAATATCGTCTCTTAAAAAAGCATGGTCCGCGTCTTTGTCCGTTTGAACCGGAATCATTGTTCCGCCGCATTGCGGGCACTGGAACTCCACGTAGAAATCGTCCATTTCTCCGATTATTTTGCAAGACTGGCACTGGTATTGAAAAGACATTGTCTTCCTTTAGTTCAATTTTTCTATGGAAATCATACAGCTCATTTCTTCTATTTCTACAGGAATTTTATTATTTTTTTCATCGTCTTCGATGATAGAGACCGCGAGCGTCTCATTCGATATATATTTTTCAAACTCGCGCAGGGCTTTTTTTATGGAGCTGTCGGAGGCTGAGACTCTGATTTTAATTCTGTCTGAAACATTAAAACCTTTTTCTTTTCTGAGGTTTTGTATCCGGCTGACTATTTCTCTCGCTATGCCTTCGGTTCGAAGTTTTTCGTCAATAGTTGTGTCTATGGCAACTGTTATTCCTTCCTCGCTCGCGGCCGATAATCCTTTTTTTTCCTCCCTGATAACCTGAAGGTCTTCCGGGCGGATTTGATATTTTTGCAAATCGGAGAATTGAATTTCAAACGGTTCGCCTTGTTGTATTAGTTTTATTTCATTTTGAGATAAAATTGCTATTTTCGCGGCGGCGTCCTTCATGTTTTTAGCGAGCTTCGGACCGAGGATTTTGAAATTAGCCTTCGCGCTGATGTTGACTAAATCCGAGTCGTCAAGGCTTATGCTTATCTCTTTAACATTAAGCTCCTCCGCTATTATGTCTCTTGTGCCCTTAAGCAGTTCTGCGGCGTCGGGATCGTTGATTGCCACAAGCGCCTGTCTTAGAGGTTGTCTGGTTTTTATGCCGTGCTTGGCCCGCAGGAATCTTCCGAGAGAAACTGCTTTTATCGTCGCAGACATTTGTTTTTCGAGTTTTTCATCGCGTTCGGACATTGGTTCGGGGTATGAACACAGATGCACGGACTCAGGCATGGACGCGGTTTTGAGGTTGCGGTAGATTTCTTCTGTTATGAATGGAATGAATGGAGCGGCTGTTTTGCAAAAAGTCAACAGCACGTAATGAAGCGTCATGTACGCGTCGTTTTTGTCGCCGTCATTTTGGCTTTTCCAGAAGCGTCTTCGGCTTCGCCTGATGTACCAGTTGGTGAGGTCGTCAACAAACTTTTCAAATCTGCAGGCCGCCTGTTGGAGACGGTAATTGTCCATGTGATTCATTATTTCAACCGTCATTTCGGAGAGGGAAGACAATATCCATCTGTCAAGCGGGTTGGACGGATTTTCAGGAGGCGCGGGGTTTTCATCGGGTGTCCACTTGTCGAGATTAGCATAGGTTACAAAAAAACTGTAAGAATTCCATGCCGGCAGCAAGACCGACCGCATGACTTCTTTAATGGAGTTTTCCGAGAATTTCAAATCTTCCGCGCGGACAACCGGCGAGCCGAGCATAAAAAGCCTGAGCGAATCTGCTCCGTATTTGTCGAAAATATGTTTTGTGTCCGGGTAGTTTTTCTTTCTTTTGGACATTTTTTGTCCGTCTTCGGCAAGCACAAGTCCATTGACGACAACATTTTGGAACGCAGGTTTGTCGAAGAGCGCCGCGCCAAGAACAACAAGGGTGTAAAACCATCCGCGTGTTTGATCGAGGCCTTCGGCTATGAAGTCGGCCGGAAAATTTTCCTCAAAGAGCTTTTTGTTCTCAAAAGGATAATGCTGCTGGGCATACGGCATGGCTCCGCTCTCGAACCAGCAGTCAAGAACTTCCGGAACGCGTGTGAGGAGAGTTGAAGGATTTTTTGAGGAACGGACGCATATCTTGTCAACAAAATGTTTATGTATATCAGAAATTTTTTCTCCCGACGCCTTTTCAAGCTCTGATACGGAGCCGAAACAAACCATTTCCCCTGTGTCTTTGTTTCTCCATATCGGCAAAGGGCATCCCCAGTAGCGGTTTCTGCTGACAGCCCAGTCTCTGGCGTTTTCGAGCCATTTACCGAATCTTCCGTCTTTCAGGTGCGAAGGTATCCAGTTGATTTTTGAGTTTGCGGAGAGCATTTTTTCTTTTATCGCGTCTATTCTCACGAACCATGTTGAGATGCTCCTGTATATCAGCGGATTGTCATCGCGCCAGCAATGCGGATAATTGTGTCTGACAGTCGAGCGGTGAACAAGCTTGCCCTCTTCTTTGAGGCGTCTTATTATGTCCTTGTCGGTGTCTTTGACGTAACGGCCGCAATAATCCGTCACTTCAGATGTGAATTTGCATTCCTCGTCAATGGGGCACAGCTCCGGCAGGGCATATTTTTTGCCCGCTTCCGCGTCATCTTCGCCGAATCCGGGCGCGCAATGGACTATGCCGGTTCCGTCTTCGATGCTTACAAAATCGGCGTTGATGATTTTAAATGCCCCGCGATTTTTAAGATCGGCAAAGTATGGAAAGAGAGGAATATAAGTTCTGCCGTTGAGTTCCCTCCCTTTAAATCGCCTTGCTATCTGATATTCGTCAGGGGTTTTGTAATAAACCGAAAGCCTCGCCTCTGCGATCACATAATATTTGTCCTTGTCTTTGATTTCAACATAGTCTATATCAGGGCCGACGGCGAGAGCCAGATTCGAAGGCAGTGTCCATGGCGTGGTTGTCCAGGCGAGGTAAAACAGATTGCTCCGTTCCGTATCCATAAATCTTATTGTTATCGCCGGGTCTTCGACTTCCTCGTAGCCCTGATTCGCCTCGAAATTTGACAAAGGAGTCGAGCATCTCGGACAATATGGCAGGATTTTAAATCCCTCGTATATGAGACCCTTGTCCCAGAGTTGTTTAAAAACCCACCAGATTGATTCCATGTAGTTGAGATCCATTGTCCGGTATCCGCGTTTGAAATCAACCCATCTGCCCATCCGCCTGACTACCGTCTCCCACTCTGCGGTATGCCTAAGGACTATTCCTCTGCACGCCTCATTGAACTTGTCAACGCCGTAGGCCTCTATGCCGCGCTTTCCGGACAAGCCAAGTTCTTTCTCCATTTCATACTCGACGGGGAGGCCGTGGCAATCCCATCCGAAGACGCGATCCACATGGCATCCCCTCATGGTCTGATAGCGCGGAATAACATCTTTTATTGTGCCGGCGAGCAAGTGCCCGTAGTGAGGCAATCCTGTGGCGAAGGGTGGTCCGTCGTAAAAGACAAACTCCCGTCTGCCCTTTGACAATTCAAGCGACTTTTGAAAAATATTTTTCTCTTCCCAGAATTTAAGCGCACCCTTTTCTATTTCAGGAAATCCGGCGTCCGTCGGAACTGGTCTAAACATTATTTTTCCCTTCGTTGTCTTCCATTTTTTTTGAAACTTCATACAAAGCCTTCAGCAGTTCATCAGGCGTCTGATACCTTTCTTCAGGCTTCTTCGCCATCATTTTCATACATAGAGAGGCAAGATCAGGGTCAACGCCTTCAGTAAGATCACAAGGATTTGGAGTAGGATCATTCATTGCTTTCATTATCATTGCGAGCGGGTTGTTGGCATTGTATGGGAATGAGCCTGTCAGCATGTGGAAAAGTGTCGCTCCGAGGCTGTAGACATCGGATCTAAAGTCGGCTTTGGTAAAATCGCGGGCTTGCTCAGGACTCATGTAAGGAACCGATCCCATCATCAAATTTGTAACTGTTATGCCCAAATCCGTTGGCCCGACCATTTTGGCCAATCCCAAATCGCAAAGTTTTATGTCTCCGCCGTCGGTAAGCATTATGTTGGACGGTTTAATGTCCCGGTGAACAATATTAAATCGTTGTCCGGCTGAAAGAGCCTCGGCTACCGCAAGGACAATGTTCACGGCATCTATCGGGGAAAGCTTTTCGTTATTTTCCAGCAGTTTGCCTACTGTTCCGCCGTCCATGTACTCCATCACTATGTAGAACAGTTCATTTTCCTCGTCTTTTCCGGCATCCATCACGGACACAAGATGCGGGTGGTGTATTCTTGCGGCGATTTTAGCCTCTTGCAGGAAACGCTCTGATACTTTGGTGTCATCATTCGCCTCCAACCTAGCCGAAACCACCTTGATCGCAACCGGAATTTCAAGCCGTGTATGATGCGCAAGATAGACCATTCCCATTCCGCCTCTGCCTAATTCGGATATTATTCTGCACCCGCCGACAATTGTGGCCGGCTTTAATATTACGTAGGAACCTATATGGGTTGACCTTGTCGTCATATCAAGTGAGAATTTCGCCGTTTCGTCAGTCGCGATAGGAGAAAGTTTATCCTTTTGCGCCAGGCTCCTCAATTTGGATACCAGGCTCGGCTTCACGTCAAAAGCACATTCTTTTTTCTTTCCCAAGTCGGAGGATTCTGATGCGGCGGTCTCTTTCATCATGGGCGCATTGTTCGGATCCCAGTCCTCCTTTCTTACGCATGAACTAATTCTTGCGTAGGGGAAACGAACAGTCCTCGCCTCCCCTTTGTCAACAAGTTCAACGACAATAATATCAGAAAGCGCACTGACTATCCGGTTTGCCTCGAGCGTTTTGCCATCTTCAAAAACAAATATAAACGGGCCTCTGTTGTTGCCGAGTTCGTCGGTTGCTATTTTGCTGAGATACGACTGAGATATCTTTTCAATTTCTTCGTTCGCATCTTCTTCTCCTTCTTCAACCTCACTAAAATGAGATTTCGGAGCTATGGGCAAAGGAGCGTCCTCTTCTTTTTCTTTATCCTCTTCTTTCGCAAGCTCTTCATGCGCCTGCCGGGTCAGGGAAAACAGGATAAAAAATGGGTATATCCACGGAAAAAGAAGCCCTCCCAAAAAATGAACAAGCCTGTTCCTTCCTTTGGACTCAGCTATCGAGCCGGCGAAAAACGCGCTACCAAGCCAGAAAATAATAATTACGCATATTGTTATTACAACGCCCCAGTCGGGAGACAAACCCCCATCACCGGCATCTTTGTAAAGGTCGGCAAAATACGCCGCCATAGACGTAAAAGACCCAAACAAAAGACCTCTTATCCAGATTAAGAAACTCATAAGCGCACAACCTTCAATGGTAAATATTCACCGAACTCCGTCCTTTCGGTGAATATTTACATGCTGAAAAATGCAAAATCGCGTGATTTAAGATTTTTCAATCCCTCAATCATTCAATTTCCATCGGAATTCATTTCCGGGAAATCTTAACTTGGACATTGGATATTCCGTGTTCGATATTGGATATCCTCTTTTGAAACTGCCGCCTTTTTCGGGGTCGGGGTCGGTATCGTTTTCAGATTGCCGATTTCAAAAACCTTTTTTAACCACCCTTCGACAAGTTCGACGAGTTCGACTCCTTCGGCAAGCTCAGGGCAGGCAAGCTCACCGCGAACAGGCTCACTGCGGGCAAGCTCAGGGCAGGCGAA
>JAGVIF010000259.1 GCA_020056205.1 Lentisphaeria bacterium
ATTTCTCTGATAGAAAAACCTCCTTCCGGCCCTACGAACCAGGACGCTTTATTTTTTTTGAGCGGAGAGGATATTGCTGCCGACTCATAAGGGTCGCCGTAGAAGGCATCCGTGTCTTTCGCCATCTGAAGCGCGGCGTCAAAGTCAACGGTGTCATTGATCAGAGGGAAAAACGGATTTTTTGCCTGTTTGCACGACTCAATGATTTTCCTTCTCCACTTTTCTCCCGATTCGCGCGGAACCGCGACGGAATTTTCGCATATAATCGGAATTATTTCGCTGACGGCGGTCTCGGCGCAGAACGATAGAATAGTGTCCATTCCGGAATGACGCGGCGGGGAGACAAACAGTTTCAGGTTTAAGCGGCGGAGCGGATGATTCTCCGATCGGAGTATCACTATGTTTGTTTTGTCGTTGACAAGAGCGTGGGCGCTTTTCCCTTGTCCGTCAAGGAGGATGATCACATCTCCGTGTTTTGCCCTGAGGACTTTGAAAAGGTGTTTGAGTTCGGATTCGGGCAGGACGGCGTTTTCGTCCGGCGGCGGAATTATTTTGCAGTAGAAAGCACGCAAACTCACTTTTGATATCTCATTTTTTGGGCTTGTCTGTTTGCGGCGGGTTCCTCTTCGTTTTTTCCCCTATGCTCTTGTCTTCTTCAAGCCGCCCGGTTATTTCCGAATATATGCTGTTTGGATATACTGCGGCAATGTAATCCTTGGAATATTCCTCCTTATCCTGCGCGGAAAATTTCAGAAAGATAGGCCTGTGCGTTGAAAGTTCCAGCCATTGTTTTGTCTTTACGATTTTAGTCTCGTCTCTTATCAGTTCAGGCAGGATTGCGAAATTCGCAAACGCGTATGATGTCCGTTCATACTCGTCGTTGCCGGCATTCCAGTGCGTCCAGCTTGTCCTTAGGTCGTCGAGGGGGCGGATATCAAAAAGCCTTTTATTGACGGCGTATCTGCGATAATAGATTTCTTTTATAGTTGACATATCGCAGGTGTCGTTCATGTTTCCGACTATCACCACATTTGTTGCGGGGTCATTTGCTCTTATCTCGTCGAAGATGTATCTCAATTGTCTCGCCTCATATCTTCTCATGTCAAACTGATTGAATTCCGGATGCGGCTCGGCGCTTTTCAAATGCGCCCCGATCAAAGTGAATTTATAATCTCCGATTGCGAAATTCGCAAGGATAAAGCCCCGCAGGACGCTTACTTCCTTCTCGTCAATTTTATATTTTTTTTCCACGAGCGAGCATTTATCAGGGGCGATTTTTGATATCAGGGCGAGGTGTTTGGGCTTTCCGGCGGTGGAGAAAAAAGAAAATTTGTATGAGGGATTTTTGGACAATATTGACTTGAGAGCGTCTTTGTCTTTGACTTCCGCGAAAATCGCAATATCCGGGGATTCGGCGGAGAGCAGGGCGGAGATTTCATTGTTTTTATTTGGCGAAGCCTGTTGCGTGTCGAGGTCTAAAAACATTATTGAAATTGTTTTATTCCCCGCTTCTTTTGCCGATGAAGCGAAAAACAGCGGGCAAAAGGAGAGGATGAGGCATATTCGCAGTGTTTTGTTCATGGTTTTTCCGCCTCCGGCTGTTCGGGAGAGATTGGCGCGTCTTTTAATTTGGGAAAGAGTTGTTCCATTTCCGATTCGCTTGGCGGTTGCGCGTTGTCTGTCCACAATGTTATCAGGATTGGCCTGTGGTCTGATGCGAATATCCAGAATTCCGGGAGGTGGACTATTTTCGTTTTTTCGCGGTTTATTTCGGGGACGAGGGCATAGCTTGCGAAGGCGTAGTCAATTCTCGAATATACATCGTTCTGGTTCCACCAGTGCGTCCAGAAGAGTCCGCTTTGGTCGGCCGGCCTCAAGTCGTAAAGCCTCTTTTCCCGGGGTTTTTTGTCGTCTCTCAAAAATCTTATCGGCTCGGAATCGTACGTATCGTTCATATCTCCCATTACGAGGACGTTGGCATCCGGTTCTTTCTGAAGGATTTCGTTGACGAAATAGCGCAAGAGGCGCGCCTCATAACGTCTCATATCGGTTTGATTGTATCTTGAATTGAACACTCTGGATTTAAGGTGGACGCCTATGACATGGAGTCTGTAGCCGTTTGGGAAGGCGAAAACGGCATGCATAAAGCCCCGTTGAATTCTGACATCTTCGGTGATGTCGGCGTCTTTCACTTTTATTTTGTATGCCATTTCGGTTCTTGGGGAAAATTCTGAAGGCGGTATTTTAGAAAACAAGACG
>JAGVIF010000479.1 GCA_020056205.1 Lentisphaeria bacterium
CGCTAAAGCTGTGAACTCCAACGGCAGTTTCAAAGGAGCGTCCTACTGCGATTTTCGCAGGTTTATCAATAAGAAACTAAATTGATAAAATCGGTGTTAATCTGTGGTTAAGTTTCAAAGGAGTCCAAAACGCCTAGCAAAAATACAAGTCCCAGCGGAGCCGGTTATACTCTATAAGGCTTACTTGTGCGGTTAGCGCAACAGCGAACGGAAGTTTTCCGCCGAAAAAAGTTCCGCGTCCTCGAAATGTTCCAGAAACGGGGCGACATCTTTCTTCAGGGCATCGCAGTCAAGCGCATCGAGTCTTTTAAGAATCTGCCGTTTCCAGTCGGATGCCTTGAGCTTATTCCTCCCGAGAGTCTGGTCCATGGCGTTCTGGAGAAGCTCCGGATTCGGTTCCACGGGCGGGCGTTGTCCTCTGTACCAGAGCAAATCATACCAGTCCCTGCCTTTTCCGTATTTTCGTGTGATAAGGGCGTGGATTTTTCCGGACATAAGAGAAGGAAGATCGTAGTGACTGAGGGAAAGCATCCTATGCCGGGAAAGAAGCGTCCTTTCGATCTTCGCCCCTTTTGGCGGATTTGTATCAATCTCCAGCTTGATGGACAGGTTCTGCTCCCTAATCGGCGCGAGGCCTGCGTCCTTGAGCAGTTCCGGAATCCTGATCCATGTCTTATGGACGACAGCTTCGGAGCTGAATCTGACAGTAGGATTGAATCCGGCAAATTTCATGTCCCTCTTTATTTTCTCCATCCATTTTCGCGGATGATAATTGTCCTTGTTTTCCACGGAGAAATCAAGATCCTCTGAAAATCTTGGCAGATTGAAGAGAAAGCGGAGAGCCGTCCCACCGACGAACGCAATATTAACGAATGCCTCGCTTTCATGAAGAGAGCGAAGAGACATCGCCTGGATGTATTCCCTCAACAGATTGAGTTTTAGAGACGGATCAGTTTTATCCCTTACAAGCGCAAGGGCTTCCTCCTTCATAGTTCGATTCCTTCATCTTCCGATGATTGATACAGTTTGGCGTATAAACTCACTGCTCTTGCCAGTTTCGGAGATTTGAATCTGGCGGCATAATCAAACAGTCTTTCGCGCCCGATCAAATTGAGATTCTGCAGACGCATTTCAGACATGCGGTTTTCGTCCCAGTCGCCATTCTCCAGATACCAGAAATCAAGAAGCGCCTTTTCAGGCTCGGCAAGCAGAACCTTGCTGTTCGAGATTTCCGCAGGGCGATATCCCCAAAATGCCTCTCTCTTGATGTGGCGGTAATGGAAATGGCCAAAGGCGTTCCGGAAGATTTTTGGCCATCTTGATGTGATGCTTGTGTAAATTACGACCCTTTCCGGAATCAGTCCGAAAAAGCCGAGCGCCCAAGAACTGCTGAGATAGGAGGGGGAATAAAGATCGTTGGCAAGCTTCGCCGGATTGACATCCGACTTCCGGTAGTCTGGCGCAAACGCATACATCCCCCGGCGAAGAGAAAGAATTTTACCCGCCTTGCGCCAACGGTACAACTGCTTTCCCAAATTTTCACGGCTGACACCCGCGCCGAGCTGGACAAGCGAAGCCAGATCAAAGCAGGCCTCCTTGCCGAAAAGCTTAATTAAATTTTCAAAATTCATACGCAATAATATACTAATATGTCCATTAATGCAAATAAATTTATAAAAATCCCCCTATCTCTGCGTAAATGCGGTCAAATATCGAGGTCTCTGACGCTTTCGGCGAATTTTTCTATATATTCTCTTCTCGGTTCGACATCGTCCCCCATGAGGAGAGTGAATATTCTTTCGGCCTCGAATGCGTCTTCCATTGAAACTTTTATCATTTTTCGGCTTGCCGGGTCCATGGTTGTTTCCCACAGTTGTTCGGCGTTCATTTCTCCGAGACCTTTATAGCGGGTTATTTGGATTCCCTGCCTTCCGACCTTTTTGATAGTCTCGAAGAGTTCGGTGATAGAGTTTGCCGTTGAGATTTTTCCGTCATGGCCTTTTATCTCAAATATTGGTTTTTCCCCTGCGCAGAGGTTTTTAATTTCGAAGCCGTGTTTTCTGAGATTATCGGCGAGTTCGGAGCAGGCGCTGGATTCGTAAATTGAAGTAACGTCAATCGAATTTGAGATGTTTTTTATTATTCCGGCATTTTCCGGCTTCATCTTTTCGGTGTCAAGGGTGTCGGCGCTGAGTCCGAATTCAGTTGCGAGCGATTTTTCCGCGCCGGAGATTAATTCCGCCTCCTCTTGATCCGTGTAGGCGAATTTTTCCCACGAATTTTGCGGGGATTTGACTGCGATTTTCGCAAGGGGAAATTTGTTTTCCCTGTGCATTGCGAAATATGCGGCAGGGTTTATGCCGTGCCTGCGCAGTCCTAATGATATTTTGTATGCCGACGACGCCAGCGCGACGGCATTTTTCAGGGATTCAGCCTGCATGATGATACTGCTGGAAGAAAGTTTGACTTCAATTTCTTCGCTGCCAAGCTCGACGAGAAACTGGTCGAGTTGTTCTTCGGTGTCAATATATCTTTCTTTTTTTCTTCTCTTGACTTTATAGAGCGGCGGTTTTGCGATATACACGAAACCTGTCTCTATGAGTTTTTTCATCTGGCGGAAGAAGAATGTCAGTATCAATGTGCGGATGTGCGAGCCGTCAACATCGGCGTCGGTCATTATAACAACTCTGTGATATCTGCATTTTGATATATCGAATTCGTCCTGTCCTACTCCGCATCCTATCGCGGCGATGAGAGACTGTATCTCCTTGTTTTGGAGGATTTTATCGAGTCTGGATTTCTCGACGTTCAGGAGTTTGCCTCTTATCGGGAGTATGGCCTGAAAAGAACTGTCGCGGCCTTGCTTGGCGGAGCCGCCGGCGGAATCTCCTTCCACGATATATAGTTCGGATTTCGCCGGGTCTTTTTCGGAGCAGTCCGAGAGTTTTCCGGGCAAAGAGAATCCATCAAGAGCGCCTTTTCTCTGGACGAGTTCGCGGGCTTTTCTCGCGGCCTCTCTTGCGCGCGCGGCTGTGAGCGCTTTTCCGACGACCTCCTTCGCGATTTGCGGATTTTCCTCGAGGAAGGCGCCGAGTCCGTCGTTGACCACTGATTCGACGATTCCTTTCACGTCGCTGTTTCCGAGTTTTGTCTTAGTTTGTCCCTCGAACTGAGGGTCAGGGACTTTGACACTGATTATTGCGGCGAGACCTTCTCTGGTGTCCGGGCCCGAAACAGGTTTTTCATTTTTAAGGAGGTTTGCGTTTTTCGCATAGTTGTTAAGGGTTCTTGTGAGGGCGGCCTGGAAACCGGAGAGGTGAGTTCCGCCTTCGATAGTGTTGATGTTGTTGGCGTAAGCGAAGATGTTTTCAACGAAACTATCGTTATATTGCATCGCGAGTTCGACTTCAACGCCGTCCTTTTCTTTCTTGAAGTATATGACATTTGGATGAACTGCCTGTCTGTTGGCGTTCAAGTGTTTGACGAATTCCGATATTCCGCCCTGATAGAAAAAGGTTTCGCTTCGTCCGTGTTCTGTCCTTTCATCGGTGAGCCTTATTTTAAGCCCGCTGTTCAGAAAGCCGAGTTCCTTGAGCCTGTTGGCGAGAATGTCCCATGAATATTCGCCGACTTGAAAAATCTGCATATCGGCTTTGAAGCGAACGGTGGTGCCGGCGCCGTCGCAGGTTCTTATCTTTGTAAGCTTAGAAACCGTGTTGCCGCGCTCAAAACGGATGTGATAGACATTGCCGCCCCGCTGGACTTCGACTTCGAGCCATTCGCTGAGGGCGTTGACGCATGACACGCCGACTCCGTGCAAACCACCTGAAACCTTATACGCTCCGTGGTCGAATTTGCCGCCGGCGTGGAGTTTGGTCAGAACGACTTCGACTGCCGGCATTTTTTCCTCCTCGTGCATGTCAACGGGGATTCCGCGTCCGTCGTCTTTCACGGTAACGCTGTTGTCGGGATGTATTGTGACATCTATGTTTTTCGCGAATCCGGCGAGCGCCTCGTCAACGCTGTTGTCAACAACTTCATAGACAAGATGATGAAGTCCCCTAGCTCCGGTATCGCCTATATACATGCTTGGGCGTTTTCTGACCGCTTCGAGCCCATCGAGAACTGTTATTGTATTCGCGCTGTATTGCGACTGTCCCGCATCTACGTTCGCAGGATTTGAACTGTTATTTTCGGACATATTTAAAACTCCAATATTTTATTACAGGTATGGAAGGGGCAATATAACCCAAAAAGCATAAAATTCCTTTTCCAAAAGCATAAAAAAAGTTAAAAATAAGTATCGGCAATTGTAAGTCATTGTGGTATAATTAGTTGTGATTATTACAATCAAAACAGGGAGGTAAAACAGGGAAAAATATTGAAAATTGTTCCACCGTGATGGCAAAAATACCGATTCGGACTATACTCTTAAGGTAAAATATGGAGGCAGAAGTGATGGTCAAAAAGTCCATCACGGAATCAGGATTATCGCATGAGTGTTCAATCACACGATTTTGAAAACACGATTGAAGATTGCGGCGTCCGTGCTTTACCTCTGCAAGGAAACCGCCGTCGCCGTTCCGGAATGGATTGGCAAGATTGCTCCGCTGGGTATTCCGTGATTTTTGTCCGGGATGCGGGCGATGCGGGTATGGGAGCTTGTCGAATCTCCTATTCCGTCAAAGGGTTTATCTATGTGGAGCCCGAACGCAATAAGTATCTTGAAATGACAAATCTTTCAGTAGTGAAATATCTGGTCGAAGAGATAATGGAGACTAGGCTTCCCGAAGAAAACAAAGGGGAGGACATAAAACTATGAAGACTAAATTTACAGTTGAGGATGTCAAGCGTCTTGCTTCTCCCGTATTCAAAGGAAACAAAAATGTTCTTGCCGCATCCGTTTTTGGTAGTGTTGTTGCCGGACAGACCACGGATTGTAGCGACATAGACTTCCTTGTAAAATTTTCGGACAAGACATCGCTGTTTGATGAAGCCGAGTTATTTACCAGGCTAGGGAAAATATTCCACAGGAAAATAGACATAGCCGACGAAAAAAACCTATATCCGGAGTACAGAGACCGGATAGTAAGGGAAAAGGTGCTGATCTATGAAAAAAAATAATGTTGCCATACTCAGGAACGTAAAGGAATGTGCGGAAAAGATAGAAGCGTACATAGGCTCCGCAACGGAAGAACAGTTCGCCTCCGATAATAAGACGGTCGATGCGGTTCTTATGCAGATATTGACAATAGGCGAATATGCGGGAAGGCTTCAAAATATTGATTTGCTTTCGCGGCATTCCGAAATCCCATGGGACAAGATAAAAGGACTAAGGAATATTATAGCTCATTCCTACGACAAGGTGGACAGAAGCAAAATATGGAACACCGTCCAAATAATAAGAAGCGAGTTCTCCGTCCAACTCCAACGAGCGATCGAATGCGAGACAAAACGGCAGGCAAACGACCATGATTTTTCCGAAACCGAAGGGGAGAGTATCAAACTGTGACATCCAAGGAATTGTATAACAAAGTATTTTAATTGAAATTCGAAGCCGTATAAAGAGGGTGTTTTTAAATGAAGGCATTGGTCAAGGTAAAGGCGGAAAAGGGGATATGGCTTGAGGATGTTCCGATTCCGGAGATAGGCGCAAGGGATGTCCTTGTTAAAATCATCAAAACTTCAATATGCGGCACCGATGTCCATATTTATGAATGGAATGACTGGGCGAAAAAAACGATCAGCGTTCCGATGATAATCGGGCACGAGTTTGTCGGAAGAATCGAAAAGACGGGTGAACAGGTTTCCGGGTTCAAGTCCGGGGACATTGTCAGCGGAGAAGGACATATTGTGTGCGGGCGCTGCAGAAACTGTATGGCCGGACGAAGGCATTTATGCCCTGAAACCCGCGGCATAGGGGTCAACAGGAACGGCGCCTTCGCGGAATATTTGACAATTCCCGAGACAAACGTCTGGCACTGCGATCCGGATATCCCTCTGGACATCGTATCATGTTTTGATCCGCTGGGCAATGCGACACATACCGCTCTCTCCTTTGACGTGCTCGGCGAGGACGTTCTGATCACCGGCGCGGGCCCGATAGGAATTATGGCATGCGCAATAGCAAAGCATGCCGGCGCCAGATATGTGGTTGTGACAGATGTAAACCCATACCGTCTCAAGCTCGCCAAACGCATGGGGGCGACATGCGCGGTAAATGTCGCGGAGGAACCGTTGGAACCTGTTATGAAAAAACTCGGAATGAAAGAGGGTTTCGATGTGGGACTGGAAATGTCCGGCAATCCCAAGGCGCTCGGACAGATGCTACCCCTGATGTGTCACGGCGGTAAAATTGCCGTTCTTGGGCTTCTGCCTGAAAACACGCCTGTCAACTGGAATCTTGTCATTTTCAACAGCCTGACCATAAAAGGCATTTATGGAAGAGAAATGTATGAAACATGGTACAAAATGCAGTCCATGATTCAGTCGGGACTGGATATAACACCTGTCATAACACACCGTTTCAGGTACACGTCTTTCGAGGAAGGATTTGCGGCGATGCTTTCCGGAAAGTCAGGAAAAGTAATACTTGACTGGGAGGCATAGAGTGCAGGAGAGTTTCAAAAGATATTTGCAGGATAAACTGGATGAAATGCGCAAGCGCGGACTTTACAAAGAGGAACGAATAATAACCGGCGCTCAGGGAGCTTGGATTGATGTCGGCGGCCGCCAGTCCAAAGTCCTGAACATGTGCGCCAACAATTATCTTGGCTTGGCTTGCAATCCCGACATTATTCGCGCGGCGAAAGAGAGTTATGACAAATGGGGCTACGGGTTGTCCTCTGTGCGTTTCATCTGCGGCACACAGAGCATTCACAAGGAGCTTGAGAACAGGCTCTCCACCTTTCTCGGAGCCGAGGACACTATCCTCTATTCGTCGTGTTTTGACGCCAATGGAGGGCTTTTTGAGACAATATTGGATGAGGAGGACGCTGTCATCAGCGCCGATCTCAATCATGCAAGCATAATTGACGGCATACGTCTCTGTAAGGCTAAACGTTTCAGATATGCCAGTTCGGATCTCAATGATCTCGAAGAAAAGTTGAAACAGGCCGGGACATGCCGCTTCCGCCTGATCGCCACCGACGGGGTTTTTTCCATGGACGGAAGCGTCGCAAGGCTCGACGGAATATGCGAACTTGCGGAAAAATATGATGCCGTGGTCATGGTTGACGACTCCCATGCCGTCGGCATTCTGGGGAAAAACGGCCGCGGCTCACACGAGCATTGTAACGTAATGGATCGTGTTGACATCATCACAGGGACGCTTGGAAAAGCGCTTGGAGGCGCAAATGGCGGATATACAAGCGGAAGAAGGGAGATCATATCAATACTGAGACAGCACTCACGCCCTTATCTTTTTTCCAATACAATGGCGCCGAGTATTGTCGCCGCTTCAATAAAGGCTCTTGAACTGCTTGAAAATACCGGGGAGAAACTACGGAAGCGCCTGATGGACAACACGCGGCTTTTCCGCTGCAGGATGAAGGATGCGGGTTTTGACATAAAGGAAGGCATTCATCCAATCGTTCCAATTATGTTTTATGACGCAGACATCGCGGTAAATATGTCGAGACTGCTCCTCGACAAGGGCGTGTATGTCGTCGCATTTTCATATCCCGTGGTTCCTATAGGCCAGGCCAGAATAAGAGTTCAAATTTCGGTCGAACACAGCGCCGAAGATATTGATTTCGCCGTCCGCATGTTCAAAGAAGCAAAAAATGAATTACCAGTTTATGGCGATTAATTTTAACCTCGACGCGGAAAACTGTTTCATCGGGGCATTGTCGGTTGAAGTTCTTGCATACGAATCAACCGCAACTCTCGAAACAGCCGGTAAACTCGAGCCCTTGCGTTGCGGCAGATCTTTTACACTCTCCACATCTGTGAAAAACTCCGGAGAAAATAGTATTCATCTGAATCTTGTCAGAATCACCCTCGACACAAGAAATTTGAATTTGAACGCCTCGCGCGTCCTTGCCGGAAGCTCGCGAATGGGAGAACCTCTCAAACGCTATTTCCCCGCCGATACGCCGTTTGATATCACCAGCGAGATATTTCTGCTCATAAGAAGAGAAATATCCGACTATATTTTCGCCGGGTTTCTCACTTGGAAAACATTCCTTGGCAACTTTATCATGAAGGACGGCGTAATCATCGTCCATTTCCATGGCGACAACAAACTTCTCCCCCCCGGAGCCGAAGTTTCTCTCGAACAGATTATCCTTATGAGATGCGGAGACTGGCAGGAAATACTGGATTATTATGCGGATAAACTTAGAACGGTGAACAACGTCTTCATCAGGGATTGCGTATGGAAAGGATGGGGCAGCTTCGACTACTACGGCGTTGATATTTGCGAGCGCCGGATCATTGAAAACTTAAATGAATTAAAACGGCTCGGAGTTCCCGCGAATCTTGTCCAGATTGATGACGGATACCAGCCTTTATGCGGAGACTGGCTCGACGTGAAAAAAGATGAATTCCCCGGCGGAATGCGGCATCTGACACGAAAAATTGAGGATGCCGGGTACGTGCCGGGCATATGGATAGCCCCCTTTTACGCGCACAAAGACTCGCGTCTCGCAAAAGAGCATCCCGACTGGTTTCTAAAAACCGACAAAGGCGAATGGCTCGATGTCGCGCTCCCTAATATTATTCTTGACTATTCCCGCGGCGATGTCCGGGAATGGCTTAAAGGCATTCTCTCAACAATGAAGAATGAATGGCGGATGAAATATTTCAAAATAGATTTTCTGTGTTCAGGGCTGGAACCCTGCGCCGGCTCTGCCGACGGAGTCACGCCTCTTGAAAGATTCCGCCTCTGTCTTGACACAATAAGAAGCTCGCTCGGAAACGACGCCTATATCGTTGGCTGTTCGGCAACGTTCGGTCCCTGTATCGGATTTGTGGATGGTATGCGCGCGGGCGCCGATATCAATCCCAATTTCCCATCCGTGAAAAAAACTTTCACGGATGATGCGGGCAACTGCTTCTTCCACAAAAAGATATATAACTGTGATCCC
>JAGVIF010000390.1 GCA_020056205.1 Lentisphaeria bacterium
GATAATTGAAAAAAAAAGAACATAATTACGACGGATGTTATGCGGACATTTAACCTACATTGTTTATTATCAATAACTTTGGTTTAAATTCGGTCGCTTGAACCGCAAAACTTAGGTTAAAACGTAACAACGATAAAACAGAGTCGCTAAAAAATATGATGTGGAACTTTTTCGGAAAACAAAATGACAGGAAAATTATCCTGAATTGCGAAAAGATTGAGACGAGAATGGCCTTGTTGAACAAAGGCCGGATTGAGGAATATAAAGTCGAACGCAAGGGAGACGAGTCTATTGCCGGCTCAATATATCTCGGCATAGTAGTCAAGATAGCGCAATCGCTTGACGCGGTCTTTGTGAACATAGGAACCGACAAAAACGGCTTTCTTCATTTCAAGGATATGCTCCCGGCCACTTACGACATGATAGAGAGCAGTTCGGAACACAAGGACAGCCGCTCGAAAGAGGGAAAAAGGCATTCCGGCAAAAATGCCGTTCTCGCAAAATACGCCCAAAAAAGGAGAAAGAGGATAGACCTTAAAGACATTCCCGGACTTTTCCCTGAGGGATCCGAAATCCTTGTCCAGGTCGTCAAAGATGCCATCGGCACAAAAGGCCCTAAGCTGACTACAAACATATCTATTCCGGGCAGATACATAGTCCTCCTTCCGTTTTCGGAGAACAGCGGAGTTTCGCGAAAAATAGAAAATACTGAGGAGAGAAAGAGGCTGCAGGCAATCCTGCGTTCACTTGAGCTTCCCGACGGGATGGGATGCATATGCAGGACCAACGGAGAGGGCAGGAAGGAGGTATACTTCAAAAATGATTTGCAAATTTTGCTTGATCTCTGGAACAAATATGCGGATTTGGAAAACAAGATAAAAGCCCCGTGCATCGTATTCAAAGAGCCGGATCTTGTTCAGAAAACAATCCGCGATTTCGCGACCGAAGAAATAGACCAGATAATGATAGATGACCACGATGTCTTCAACTACGTGAGGAATATGATATCGTCTCTGGACGAAAAGAACTTTCTTAAAAAGGTCTCACTATACAAGGGCGCGGAACCAATTTTTGAACATTTCAGAGTTGAAAAACAGATAGATGAGATTTTCAGCCGCACGATAAAACTGCCCAGCGGAGGATTCTTGTGCGTGGATGAAACGGAGGCTTTGATCGCCATAGATGTCAATTCGGGGTCAAGCAGGGGCAAGGATCATCCCGAAACTATCCTGCGAACCAATCTTGAGGCCGCCGAGGAGACGGCGCGTCAACTCAGACTCAGGAATATCGGCGGAATAGTCGTGATAGATTTTATAGACATGCGCGGCGCAAAAGAAAGAGACATGGTTTTTGACGCAATGACAAAGGCCATTGAGAATGACAGCGCCAAGACGAAGATTCTTCCGATAAGCAGATTCGGGCTTATGGAGATGACGCGCCAGCGCGAGAACGAAAGCCTCAGCGACGCCGTTTTCGATCCATGCCAGTATTGTTCCGGCAAGGGAATAGTCAAATCTCCCACTACTATCAGAGTGGAAATACAAAGAGCGATAGGCGAGATCCTGAAAAAATATAGAAAAGAGAAGGCTCTCTCCATACGGATCAATGTTCATCCGCAAATTCTTTCAAACATAAAAAACGAGGATTCAGGCACGCTTAATGAGCTTGAACAAAAATACGGCAGGCATTTGAGCTTCAGAGCCGATCCTTCACTGCATATAGAAAAGTTCACTGTTGTTGACCCTGACACCGGCGTGGAATATCTGTGAAGAACTTAGTTTAAATTCGCCGATTGAACCTTGCAAGCGCAACCCCCAGCGCCGCGTCAATCGTAATGAAAATTAAAAAAAATATTTTCTTTTTTGATTTGGATAAATTTGATGCTACAGTGTAGCCCTTTTTAGAGAAAAGCGGACGTAAGAGTTCGGTGAATATTTACGTACACTGAATACACGCCGGGAGCGGACAAGTCCGCGCGCAATTTTGAACTTTATTTTTGGGTTTCTTTTTATGCTCAGTTGGGGAGAGAAAATCTGTATTTTTTCCGGGAACGCCAATCGTCCTCTCGCCGATGCTATTTCCGGTGAAACGGGAATTGAGCTCGGAGACATTGAAATAAGCCGTTTTCCTGACGGAGAACTCTTTGTCAAATTCCTTTCCAACATAAGAGGCGCTGATGTCTTTCTGATACAACCGACGTGCAGTCCGCCGAATGAAACGATCATGGAACTTCTGATAATGCTTGACGCGGCCAAAAGGGCTTCCGCGGCAAGGGTTACGGCGGTAATCCCCTATTTCGGATACGCCAGACAGGACAGGAAGGACCAGCCGAGAGTTCCGATAACGGCCAAGCTTGTCGCCGACCTGATAACCACTGCCGGCGCGGCGAGAATACTGGCAATGGATTTGCATTCTCAACAGATTCAGGGTTTTTTCAATATTCCGGTTGACCATCTCTACGCCATACCGGTGCTGGTTCCTTATCTGCGCACTATCCTTGGCAACGGGGCGGTTGTGGTTTCACCCGATTCCGGAAGCGTGAAACTCGCGCAGTCTTACTCCGATATGCTCAACGCCGGCCTTGCGATCGTCGCGAAAAGAAGAACAAATGCGACATCGGTGATATCGTCTCATCTTGTCGGAGACGTTCAAGACAGAGTATGCCTGATAACCGACGATCTCACGACAACAGCCGGCACACTCGTTTCAGCGGCCGCTCTTCTAAAAAAGGAAGGAGCTTTAAAAATCTATGCCGCCGTA
>JAGVIF010000192.1 GCA_020056205.1 Lentisphaeria bacterium
GAAAAACTGGAATATAAAAGACTGGTTTTTTAGCCATGAGTTAGCCACAAATTACACGAATGTTCACGAAAAATAATAATAATTAGTGTTCATTCGTGTCATTCGTGGCAAAAAAAAAGAATTTATGCGAGCAAATAAGAATACAAGATATCTTCTGATCGTGGCTGTCCTGCTTCTCGGAATCCATTTTGCGCTATCGTCTCTTGCGATTTTCGCAAAATCGCCGACATTTGACGAGTCCGTGCATCTGACCGGCGGCTACAGCTATTGGAAATTGAATGACTACAGAATAAATCCCGAAGGCGGAAATTTCCCTCAACGCTGGGCCGCCCTGCCCCTGATTTTTGACAATTCGATAAGACTGCCGCTGAACGACCGTTCCTGGGGCGACGCGCAGGAATGGTTTTTCAGCTATAAATTTCTTTTTAAATCGGGGAACGACACTGAATCTATCTTTCGGCGCACAAAGATTATGATGGTCTTTTTGAGTCTTGCGCTCGGACTTGCGGTTTTTCTGATCTCAAAAGAAATTTTCGGGACTAAGGGGGGGTTAGTATCGCTTTTCCTTTATTCATTTTCTCCCACGTTCATAGCCCACTCCAATCTCGTAACATCGGATTTGTCAGCCGCGCTGTTTTTCATTTTGTCGGTGTATTTTATAAGAAAAACCCTCGCCAAAGTGAATCCCGCCAATCTTCTTTTCTGCTCTATCTCGCTCGCCCTCCTCTTCCTGTCAAAGATGTCGGCTCCGCTTATAATTCCGGTCTATCTTATTCTGATCCTGCTAAGACTCGGAGAGGACGAGCCGACAGTCCTTGAGATCGGAAATTACGTCAGAATGTTTGACGTGAAATATTCAAGGTTGAAGCCTATCGCGGCCGTGGTCTTGCTGAACTTTATTTTTGTGTATGTCTCAATATGGGCGGCATACGGTTACAGGTTCACTTCAGTTCCCGAAGGATCGCCGTCCGCGGCGGCAGTCGAATTGCAATGGAACGACTTACTGCGCGGGAATGACGCTCTTGAAAAAATAGTGATAGCGGCAGACAAGTTTGAACTGCTCCCTCACGCCCATCTGCAGGGATATCTTTATGTAAAAAAACACTCTGAGAAAAGGTATTCTTTTCTGAACGGAGAACAAAGCCTTGAAGGGGTTTGGTATTTTTTCCCTTACTGCTTCGCAGTGAAGACACCTATTCCTACAATGCTTATAATTTTAATAGCAATAGCCGGATTGTGTTTTTATCCTGATAAACTTCGCGCCCTGTCGCCGTTCGCCGCGCTGGCATTTATATTTGCGATTTTCGCAATCACAAGCAGGATAAACATAGGGGAAAGGCATATTATGCCCCTTTATCCGTGTTTATTCATAGCCTGCGGAGCGGCTGCGAAATTTATTTCAGGCAAATCAAATGCGATTCGGGTTTTGACGGGGCTTTGCATGGCTTGGCTCGCTCTTGAAACATTGAATATTTCCCCGCATTTCCTCGCGTATTTCAATCAGTTCGCCGGCGGGCCGAAGAACGGTTACAGGCATCTTGTTGACAGTTCGCTCGACTGGGGACAGGACCTCAAAGAACTCAAAAGGATAAAAGACGGCCTGAATCCGGAAAAAGGAGAAAAAAGAAATTTTTATCTCTCATATTTTGGAACTGCTTCAATAAACAGTTACGGCCTTGACGACGTGATATCACTGCCGGGATATTTCGCTCAGGAAAATTTCAGAATTCACCGTTACGAGCCCGGATATTATTGCGTAAGCGCCACGATGTTATGGATGCTTTATTATCCCGATATTCTCGGGTCTCTCGGCTATCCGCAGGATATGCTCTACAATAACACCTTTGAAAAAATAAGCCCGATGATTTCGCCGCTCTTTGACGCGGCTGACAAAGGCGACTCAAAGTTAAGAGAATTTATATCGGAAAAAGGCGAGAAATTCTGGCTTTCCTGCTATAAGGCTTACGATCTGATAAGATTCGCAAAACTTTGCGCCTACCTGCAAAAAACCAAGCCGGATTACCAGGCCGGACATTCAATACTGATATACGATCTAAACGAAAAAGAGATAGCGGAAATCAACGGTTTATGAGTTCTGCAATTGGCTCTGATTTCATCTGTCGGTATTTTGCGGGTGACAAGGAGTATACTTTTCGAAACATATTACTAAGATGAGACA
>JAGVIF010000148.1 GCA_020056205.1 Lentisphaeria bacterium
AATCGTGCGATTGCGAATTTCGCACAATCACGATTGATGAGGCGGGACAAATTCTCCCGAGACATCATCAGAATTCAAATAAATATTCAAAAGGAACGGTCGCGATAATCGGAGGCAGTGGGAAATATCGCGGAGCGCCGGAACTCGCCGCAAGAGGAGCTTTCGCCGGCGGAGCCGGGCTTGTCAGTCTCCTCACGCCGGTCGGCGCGGAGAGGGGAGGGGATGAAGAGAGAAGCGGAGAAAAAGACCTTGACTCTTTGATAAGGCTTGAACTCGAATCGGATTCCGGAGTCTTTTGCCCGTCTTCGCTTAACGCCGATTTTTTTTCAGTATTGCGCAGAGCCGACGCCGTTTGCATTGGCCCCGGAATGACATCTGAAAAGACTGTCGCGCCTCTTGTCAATCTGCTCTGGAACACGAGAAAAACAGTTGTCTTTGACGCCGATGCCCTGAATGTTTTGTCGAAGGAGCCGCGCGGAAAAAGAGCGGTTCCGGGAATTCTTACGCCGCACGCCGGAGAAATGAAAAGACTCGCGGCCACTTACAAAATTGATCCGCGCGCTGATCCGATAAAACAGGCGTTTGAACTTTCATCAAAAACCGCTTCCGTCGTCGTCTTGAAAGGAAATAGGACGATAATCGCCTCCCCGGACGGCGAGCTATATTTGAACATGAGCGGATGCAATGCGCTCGCAAGCGCAGGAACAGGAGATGTCCTCGCCGGACTCATCGCGTCTTTTTGCGCCCAGGGGATTTCTCCCGAAATCGCCGCAAGGCTCGGAGTCTTTGTCCACGGGCTCGCATCCGAGGGGCATATCTTCAAATCTTTAATCGCCGATGAGCTTGTCGGGCTGATCCCGGAAACTATTCAGGGGATGATATGACAGATAATTCGTTCTCGACCAAAAAAATAATTGTTGTTTTATCCGTTGCTTTTGCGTTCATATATTTTCTGCCGGAGCTTGGATGGACGGAATTCCGGTGGAAGGAAGGGCTTTACTCTTCCATCGCCCTCGAAATGGATTTGACGCGCCCCAATACTGTGGCTCACGGGGAAGTGATAAGTTCAACATATCCGCTCTTCCCTATGATGGTGTCGCTTGTTTTGAAACTCGGGATTCCTGTGTCAATGGCGGCGCGTTTTTCATCGGTCATCTGCGTCGTCGCGATAAGCGTCGCAATATGGATCGCGGCGGCGCGCGCCTATGACATTCAGACTGCGGCCGTATCGTCGGCGTTTTTCTTTTCGTCAATGGTGGTGGTGGAGAAGGGGATAGACGGTTATCCCGAATTCCTGGCGTTCTTTTTGCTTTTGTGCGCGTGGTTTTCGTGGTTCACGCTTGGAATGCAACGGGGAAAGTGGAATATCGCCTGGTTTGTGTCATTTTTGTTTTGCGGGAGCGCTTTTTATACCATCGGATGGGCGGCGTTGTTTTATTTTTTCCTTCCGCTCGTCTTTATGAGGCGTCCGCTCAGTATATGGTCGAGAATGAACAAAATCGGTTTTTACGCGGGAATCGTTATCCTCGCAATTTTTGTGATTATCTGGGGCTATCCGCGCTGGGCAGTAGCCGGCCAGTACCTTCCGTTTAGAAATATAGGGTCAGACATAGGAGGCGGATATATAAAACAAATTTGCTTTTTCTTATTTGATTTCGCGGTCAGAATTCTTCCGTGGACGTTCGTGGTATTGCCGGTTTTCTGCGCGGCGTATGATCCGATCGAAAGAAATCCGGTCTTTGCGAGATTTCTCAAAACAATATTTTTCACGATTTTCTTCCTGAACTGGTTTCTCCCCGGAAATGACCCGAGAAATTACTCCTTAATGCTGATCCCTCTCTCCCTGCTTGCAGGCTCGCATTATGCGATTTTCGCAAGAAGAAATGGCGAAAAATACCAGGGATTGATGAGGTATTCTTACTATCTTTTTATGTTCGTTTCTATCGGCATAGCCATTTTCTATATCATCCCGACATCATGGCTTCTCGATATATTTTCCTTCGGGAAGGGCTCCGCTTTCCATTCTCAACACAGTATACCCGGCATCGTTCACGGACTTTTCGCGTTTTTTGTCATGGTCTTTGTCTTCAGAAAGTCTCTCAAGGGAAAATTCAGCATCTTTATCTGTCTGCTTTCGTTCTCATTCGTCGCGATGACGTTTTTCTGGTCGGTGGTAATTCCGTATCAGAGCCAGGGTTCTCCGCAGAGAGAGTGGGCGGAAACTCTCAAAAACGGCATTGGAGGAGATTTTTCGCAGGACATTGCTGTTTATCTCTCTCCCTCCCCCTCACTCGGAGGACATGTTTACGGGATATTTTTGTATCTCGGCTGCAAGGCGAAAAGACTGAAAAAGGACCTTTCAGAACTGCCTGAAAATGAAAAACGCGTTTATTTGATGAGTCCTGATGTGCCGATACTCCCGGAACGGCTGTGGACAAAGGCGGCGAAAATAAGCCTGAAAAAGGGCGATGTGTATCTTTGGAAGGGTGAGATTACGGAAAAAATCTCCAATGAGAAATCTCAGGGAAAAATTGATTTTAACGAAAAATTAGAGATTTTCACGAACCCCGAATGAACTCCAAAAGGCACATTTTATCTGTGTCGAAAAACGAACTTGCGGTCTTTGCCGTAAATACGGGCGCCGAAAAATACAGAGCATCTCAAATCTGGGATTGGATATACAAAAAATATTGCCTCTCTTTTGAACTAATGAAAAATCTGCCCCCGGAACTTCGAAAGGCGCTTGATGCGAATTTCGCAATAAAAACGGCGGAAGCGATTGATAAAAAGGTTGATGAAAAGGACGGCACGGTAAAATTTCTCATCAAATTTCCCGATGGTGAATGTGTGGAGTGCGCTTCGATCCCGTCGCCGGGCCGCTTGACGTTTTGCCTGAGCTCCCAAGTAGGATGCCCGGTCGCCTGCGTATTTTGCGCGAGCGGAGCGAAGGGCTTGTCAAGAAATCTTTCATCTACGGAAATTATCGGGGAATTTTTGCTGTGCGCGGCGGAGAGCGGCTCTAAGCCCACAAATCTGGTTTTTATGGGAGTGGGAGAGCCCCTGATGAATTATTCAAATCTCGTGGAGGCTCTGAATATTATATCCGCCCCTGATAAATTCGCTTTTTCTCCAAGAAGAATTACCATCTCCACGAGCGGCTATGTTCCGGGAATTCTCAAGCTCGCCTCAGAGGGAAAACAATGGAATCTTGCCCTTTCTTTGCACTCTACCGATGAACAAAAGAGAGAAAAAATCGTCCCTAATCTGAAATATAAACTCCCCGAAATAATTGACGCCTGCGCCGAATATAAAAAGAAAACGGGCAGAATAGTAACATTCGAGTGGGTTCTTATTGACGGCGTTAATTCGTCCGAAAAGGACGCCGAATCCCTTGCGAAAATCGCAAAGAAAACAGCTTCAAAAGTAAATCTTATCCCGTTCAATCCCCACGAATTATCCCCGTTCAAAAGACC
>JAGVIF010000157.1 GCA_020056205.1 Lentisphaeria bacterium
AGACTGTTCAAATGCCAGACTTGCTTGTTTTTTCGTGCGAAACATGCCGTCCATTTCATATTCCTGCTTCAATATGCCGTTGACACGTTCCGCCAGCGCATTCTCGTAGCAATGAGAAGACTCCGTCATGCTGATTCGGAGACATAGTGTCGCGTCAATCGTAAAGTGTCAGGTGCAGCCAGTCCGGGGTGGCTATCTGAATCATCTCGATTTCGGGATCGGCAAGCATTGCGCCGTAGTCGGTGTATGCCTTGACACCATGCTGCCTGGCATAATCGTTGACTGCCGGATTGATGTCGCACAGGGCTACAAGCTCGATATTTTCAGCCGCAAGAGTCGCCGGCAACTGATTGTTTGTGGCAATATTTGCCTGCCCCGCTCCCAGTATTCCTGTCTTGATTTTCCGTGTCAAACCGTTCATAATCTCCTTACATCGGCATCGGTTTTGAGTTTTGCAATTGGCTCGACAGACAGGATCTGTGGTTTGCAGTTTTGACATTGGCATTTCATTCCACGCATATGCCCGGACTGTAGATCAGCGGGTCGGTCAGTTTAAAACTGTTTTTGGCTCGCCATAAATCCGGTTTTGTGCCTATTCCTGTACTGCAGTGGCAGACATCCGTAGTGCCGTCTGAAAAGCTTATAGAGGTGGCTTGCGTCGGTAAAACCCCATTCTGCGGCTAGCGACTTGACGGGTTCATCGGTCTGAAGAAGCATGGACGCGACATTTCCCAGCCTGTATTTCAGCGCGAATTTCGCGAAGCTCATTCCGGTAATCTGTCCGAAAATCCTGTTGAATGAATTCCTGTTCATTCCCGATTCCTTCGCGATTTCTATTTCAGTGACAAGATTTTTTCTTTCAAAGACTGTTTCAACCGCTTTCCGCACGGCATCATAAGCGGTGTCGGGCAGAGCCTCATGTTTTTCATTCGGTATAATATCTTTCTGCAGAAGCAGGAGAAGTTCGAAGAAGAAGGTTTTCAGCCTTAGGCTCACCAGGGGATCGTTCTCATGTTGAAGAGCGGTAATTTTTTTTCCGATGGCGAGAACCTCCTTCTCCTGGAGCTTCCCCGTGTTCGGTCTTTTTGAGGGGTGCGGAGTGAAATAGTTCATGAAGCTGAATTCGGGGGCTTCCGCGAATCTCGCGGAAACAAGCATCTGCGGAAGTAAGATTATGACAAGCGCCCTGCATGGAGTTTCCTTTACGGAGAACCCATGAGGCTCCCAGATGCCGCAGGACCACACATGTCCCGCAGTGACATCTGTCCGCCAGTTCCTGTAAACCCTTGTCATGCGTCCTGAAAGCACAAGGCCGAACTCTATTTCGTAATGCATATCAAGGAGGGATCCCTGATTTTCCAGATATTCAGCGGTTAAGAGTCTTATCGGATTCTTTGCAGTCAGAGAGTATCTCAGCTTGTTGATAAGGCTCATATCCCAGTTTATTTTCCCGCTCATTTTATCTTCCTGATTTATCCGCGTGCAAAAATACAAATAGCTGTGATTAATATACAATACTATGCGATACCGGATATTTGCAACGCAGGAAATAATGACATATACTCTCATCAGAACAAAGAATATTAAATAAAATGTGACGGACCAAAAAACCTTCACAGCGGCAGGGATTGTTAATTATGAAAAAAGTTTATTCCGCAGCGATGACTCCCCTTACGGAGAATGGTAGAATAGATGTGAAATCGCTTGAAAGAATGCTTGAGCGAAATATAAGGCACGGCATTGATGGATTTTTCTTCCTCGGCACCATGGGGGAATGGACACAATTTACGGAGCCGGACAAAGAGGTTTTGGTCTCTGAAGGAAGCCGCATTATCGGCAAAAGAGCGGAAGTACTCGCGGGAATCAGCGCCACAAGCTTGAATGTTTCAATGAAGAACATGGAAGCGCTTTCAAAATACGATATAGACGCCTATGTCGTGACTTTGCCGCCAGCCAGATTTTCCCAGATAAATCATGTTGATTTCGTGAAAACAATTGCCGACAGGTCGGATAAGCCTGTTTACTTCTACTACCTGCCCTGCGTAACCGGCAGAAACATGAATTACGACGAATTCAAGGAAATTCTCTCCCATCCAAAGATCAAAGGCATCAAAAACTCATCAGGAATGGTGGAAGCGAGAAAAGAATTGCTGATGCTCAAGAAAGAAATTGATTTCATTCTGTTCGAGGGGCACGAATGGGCCGTTGATGAAGCTCTGATGATAGGCTGCGACGGTGTGCTTGTCGGAATGGGGGCGCTTGGCTCGAATATTTTCAAATCCATCGCAAAAGCTGTTGATCATGGGGAATTTGACAAGGCCATGAAACTCCAGCATGATCTGGTGAAAATATTCTGGAGTGTGTATGGCAAAGACTTTTCGACAATATGGATAGGTCAGAAATATGCCCTCATGAAACTGGGAATCTTTTCTTCATGTAAAACACTTATTCAGACAGAAAAAGCTCTCAGCGGCGAAAGAATTTCCGAGATTGAGGCATGTCTTCAGAAATATGCGGAACTCATAGATTGACATATTCCTTGAATCGTGACAAAAAAAGCTGAAAATAGATATTAGAGCCAGTTGCAATTCAGGTCTTGACTTGAAAACAGAGGAGGGAAAAAATGAAGAAATTTTAGAAAAGCCAACTTTTAGAAACTAAACTAATACAAAACAAGGGAGAATAAAAAATGAAAGCCATTTCAAAAAATCAACTTTTAAAAACTGCGCTGTTGCGCGTATTGATGATTGCCACCCTTGCGATGGCGACTGCGCTTCACGCCCAGGACAAGGACGCATTCGCATTGAAGGGCAGCTATCTCAAGATCTTCAGCCAGGCTGTCAAGGATGGAGCCGCCGTGAAGCTCCTTAATGGCGATAGCGGGACGGTGGAATTCTGGGCGAAGGCGAATTGGTCGGCAGTTGATTACCATCAGGACAAAATCATCCCGCTTTTCTTCTGGGGCGAGGGCGGCTGGATCAACTCAATCGTGATCCAGTTCTCGGGCATCATGACAGGGCAGATCGCCGCCCACAACTGGCAGGGACAGATGATCTCCATCCTGCCTGCTCCGGGATGGGTGGACGGCTCCTGGCATCATGTCGCAATTCAGTGGCAGGCGGTCGGAGACAAGCTGGTCATTGAGAAGTCGGGACTCTTCGTTGACGGCAAACGTTGCCCTTCCGAGGTTGGTAACGAAAAACAGATCACTGGTTTCGACGGGAAGACTCTTGGCGGCAAATTGGATTCCGCCGCCCCTGTCTACTTCCGTTTCGGAGCGGTTCCGAAAGACAACAAGGGAACTCTCTCGCCGTATTCTACCGACGACATCTCGTTCTCCCAGGTGCGCGTATCGTCTGTATGCCGCTACGACAAGGACTTTACGCCGGCGGCGGCGACGGTGATTGACAAGGACGCGCTCCTCACGGTCAACGGGGTGCCCGAGCCCAAGGCTGTTTTTTATGCGGATGGAGTCGAGTCCGGAACTGCCAAAATCGAGTTGCTGCCAGCTGGTTCAACAGTAAAATAAAGAGGAAAAAAAATGATGCGATATATCGTGCTGACTATGCTGTTCGCCTGTGCCGCATTCTCTCTTCATGCCGGACCCCGGATAATTCCGCTGCCGAAGGAGGCCGCGTTCAAAGGTGGCGCGCTTCCGCTGTCAAACGCCATCATGGTGATCCAGGCAGGGTCGCGGCAGGCCGAGATCGCCGCAGAAGAGATCAACGGGCGGCTTGCCGAGCTTAAAGCGCCGGCGTTGAAGATGATGTTGGACACTGCGCCGGAGAGTGATTTCGCATCGTGTCCGGTCGTGATCCATATTGGGGAGGCCGACAAGCATAAGCATCTTAAGGCGTTGAAGGACAAGCTGGATGTCCCGGCCAACCCAATGCCGTTAACTTAAGCACAAATCGTTTGTAATCAAAGCATAGCAACTTATTTGCTATTTTTCTGGATTTTTATTTGTAATGAATAATATCCGTGC
>JAGVIF010000117.1 GCA_020056205.1 Lentisphaeria bacterium
CGACATACCGCTTTGGGTATGCCTCCGGTTTTGTGGCTCGTCTGAATTTCACAATCTCCTTCATCGGCGCTGGTTTTGACTTTTGCAATTGGCTCTTTAGGCTATCATTTAGAGGCTGTCGCCCTCTGTTTTATTTCAGGATTGAGGGGCGACGGCTTCCAGAGATATATTGCTTAGAGTTGACAGGTGCTCTTGGATTTTCGCCATTCTCGCCTTGACATCCGTTAATTTTTTATTTTCCTCAGCTTGTTCCTTTGCTTGCTTGTCCTCTTTTGCCTTGTTTTCTTAGGCAAGTTTTTTGTCTTGTGCAACTTTTTCATCGGCGGCCTTTTGTTCATCAGCCTTGCGCTCTGCTTCTTCGGCCTCTACAAGTTTCTTTTCTTCCGCGGCCTTCTGTTCGGGAGTTGGCTCGGGGGGACGAACAACCTTGGTTTTTGGTTCTGCTTGAACCGGTTTTGCCGGAGACCAGAATATTGCGAAATAGACAACTCCGGCGAAAATCAACAACACGACAAACAACAACATTTTCATTTTTTTATCCTCCTGAGGTAATTTCAAAACTCCGAACCCGGTCATGACAAGCATGACCCTCCACGCTCGTTTCGGGCATGGAGGGTCGCGCTTGTCGCGACCGTGAACTAATTACCTCATTTACAACTGGCTTCGTCGCCTGTACCGGCATCGTATAAGTTCAGTAAACCCCGTCCTTTTACTGAACTTATACAAAAAATAAAATGCAAAATCAATCACGGCTACGATAGGCGCGGTTTATGAGTTTTACAACTGGCTTACAAGATAATTTTGTTTTTCTCGGTCAATCTCTTGTATTTTATTTTATCAATGAGGTATCTAAGGATTGATTTGGCATCGTCTTCCCTTATCCGGTTTTTTTCCCTTAAGGTTTCAAGGCGGATTATTTGGGACGAATCAAGAGAGAGAGTTTCGTTTTGTTCAAGAAAATTTTCCATGGCATGTTCATACTCCTCGATTTCTTTTAAAGAGGAAATATTAAGGTCCGCTCTTACCTTTTCCTCGATAGTTCTTGACTGGCCCTTTGTGAAACCGAGCCTCTCGGAGCGTCTTTCGAGTTCCCTCCTTTCGGCCGGCGATATATTTCCGTCAATTAAGAAAAGCCTTATTACGTCTTCAAGCATTGCCGACGGCGAACTGATATTATGACTGATAATTTGCCCCTTTGCCTCTGATTCTTCGGATTTGACATCTATGGTTTTGAGCGCGGCAAGCGCGTCTCTTGCGCTTTGAAATCTTTTTTTGGGATCTTTTTCAAGCAGTTTCATTATGAAGCGCGACAAATCAGGCGGCGCATTAACCTCGCTTATAGGCTCCGGCTTTTTGAAGAGAACGGCCTGTCTGAATTCCTCAAAATTATGGCCTCGTTCTATATTGAAAATTTTATTCTTATTCAGGAGTTCATACATTACCGCTCCGGCTGAATACAAATCCGCCCTTGCGTCCACTTTCCCGTGCGATATTTGTTCCGGGGACATATAGAGCGGCGTTCCTATGATAGCGCCCTCGGGGTTTTGTATCTTGTCCGGGAGGCCGCCAAATGCCGCCGGCAGGAGGGCCACTCCGAAATCCGTTATTTTGGGATCATCTTTCGCGTCAAAAAGTATATTTTGCGGCTTAATGTCTCTGTGGATTATCATTACTTCGTGGGCGGCCTGGAGTCCGTCAAGTATTCCGGAAAATATTCTGATGGAGTCGCTTATCCGAAATTTCGCGGAATTCTTTATTACCGCCGCAAGGCTTCCGCCGGGCAGATATTCCATTATTATGCATGCGGATTTTTCATCCTCTTCGAGGGCAAAAACATTAATTATGTTGGGATGATTGAGCTGGGCGCCTATCCTTGCCTCCTGCATGAATCTCTCGTACGTCTCGCGTCCCTTTTTTTTCGAGATACTTTTTACCAGTTGCTTTATGGCTACGAAACGGCCGATCTTCTTGTCCTCCGCAAGATAAACCGTTCCGAAAGCGCCTCTTCCTATTGTGCGTTGGATAAGATATTTTCTATCAACAGCTTCCGGCAGGGGGATTTCAGTGATTTTCTCGAAAACAGTTTCTTCAGACATTATCACGGTTGACTCGTTCATTCCGGCGGTGTCCGGAGAACGGGGCGCTTCTTCCGAGCTCTTTCTGAATAATTTTTGAGCTGAATCAATTATTGGATTGAACTTCACAACGCAATATCGCCCGATTTTTTATTTTTGAGCAAGCGCCCGGAGTTTTTCCGCGACATCTTTGTATTTGATGTTGGCCTGATATATTTCCTTGTAACATTTAAGGGCTTTCTCTTTTTCTTGCATCCGTTCATAGCTGATCCCCAGATAATACAGCGCCGCCATCTTTTGTTTGTCCATGGCTATCATTTCGGAGACAGCTTTGTTAAATTGTTCCACGGCTATGTCGTACTGCTGTTTTTCGCAAAAGCATCTCCCAAGATAGACGATGGAAGAAAGCCGTCTTTGCGGGTTTTTTTGAGACAACTGGAACTGTTGCAGAGAATTATCCACGTCTCCGTTGTCCCAGTGGACGAGCGCCAGTTCGTAGCGCAACTGCAGGTCGTTGGGATATTTATTCACCCTGTCAAGAGCGCGCTCAAGTCTGTATGAGAGCTTTTCCTGATCAAAGCCCGCTATGTTTTTCTCCGCCTCGTCCCTCTTGTCCGGATTTTGCCCGGCATAGCGCTTCCATTCGTTTATGGACGAGTCAAATTTTGCCACGTTGGATTTTTCTATCGCGTGGTCTATGTGGGGATCCAACGTTCCCATTTCCTCGACAACCATATTGAAAAACTTTATGGCGTCGTCGTGTCTTTCCGCTTTCTGATAAAGGTCGGCAAGCTTCCTTTTTATATCAAGGGTCTGTTTGCCGCCGTTGAACTGCTTTTCGTATTCCACTATCAGCTCGGCGACATCGTCAACATTCCTGGCTATTCTGTCCTCCTGCTCCAATTTGACGGCTTCGTCTTCATTTTTAAGTTTGGTTCTGTAATCTTCGCCCTCTGTCCATTTTCCCTGCTCCATCGAGGCAAGCGCGGCGGCTGCTCTGACTTTCTGCTGAACGTCAAGATCATTTGGCTTCATCGCGGCTATTTCCTGCCTTATCCTGAGCGCTTTGACGCCTTGCCTGTCGTCGGCGTATACTGTCGCAAGCCAGTCAAGGACGGCGCAATTTTTGGGATAATATTCCCTGGCGGTTTCAAGGGCTTCTATGGCGATAAAAGTTGCTCCGAGTTCGGACGCGGCCTGCGCGAGCAGGTTGAGCGCCGGCAGTGAAACTACGCTTATTGCGAGCGCGTCTTCGGCCTTTTTCATCGCATCGAGAGGTTTTTTTGCCGCGAGAAGCGCCTTTCCGGCGGCAACGATTCCTGATGTTTTTATTTTTGCCATTGTTTTTTTCATAAACCCCGCGTTGCCGAGCAATGCTTTCTCCGCCTTTCTCAACTGTTCGCGCGCATCCACGAAACAAGGCTCCTTCTGGATTATGCCTTTTAGAAGCATTATTCCATAATCGGTATTTTTTTTGCTAAGAGCATCAAGCGCTTTCTGATAGTTTGTTTTTAAATCCGCCGATACGTCTTTAAACCCTTTTTTCTCCATCGCCATTTTAGCCCTCCCGCTTCTTCAGTCTTTAGTTTCTAAAAAAAAACAATATAAATTTTGTTCCAACGCTTCAAAAAAGATAAATAGATATTACCTTTATTTGAGATTTTTCAAGTAAAAAAGACAAAGTTTTATCAACTTTATCGCGAATACAAAATGAAAAATAACAAAATGAAACCGTTTAACAGAATTTAAAAGCTAAGGAATTTTAAAGTTTATGAACACCCAATATCCAACACTCAATTTCCAATTACCATGTGGGTTAAAAGACAAATAAGATGGGCAAATACGGAATGAATTCTATTGACAATATTGCCGCTGTGTCAAGCGCGACCGGAGGAGCGATAGCAGTCATACGCGTATCAGGCAAATCGGCCTTTGACATCTGCCTGAAGGTTTGGAAAAAAAAAGGCATTGTCTCCGCCGATGACGCCGACGCGGGGAAAATGCTTCTCGGACACTGCGTTTTTGGAGAAACAATCCCCCCGGAAAAGGCTTATGCCGTATTTTTTAAATCTCCGAAAAGTTATACCGGCGAAAATATGATTGAAATCCATTCTCACGGGGGGAACAGTGTCGTGTCAAGGATACTTTGTTCATTGATCGGGAATGGGGCGAGACAGGCCGAGCCCGGGGAATTTACATACAGAGCCTTTATGAACGGCAAGCTGGATTTAAGCCAGGCCGAGGCGGTTGCGGATGTCATAACGGCAAAGACCGAACTCTCTCTCAATATGGCCGAACGACAACTTGAAGGGGGAATCGCTGAAAGAATAGGAGCGATAGAGGAGGAACTCTTCTCCGTCCTCTCGGAGTGCGAGGCAAATCTGGATTTCGCCGAGGAACATCATATAAAAGCCGCCGGCGCGGATCAGATCAAAGACGCATTGAATAACGTGATAAAAAAGACCGAAAGTATCTTGAAAACAGCGAAAGGAGGAATCATTTTGAGAGACGGAATCAAAATCGTCATAGCCGGTCATCCGAATTCCGGAAAATCAAGTTTGTTTAACCTCCTTGCCGGAAGGGACAGGGCGATAGTCACAGAAATCGCCGGAACCACAAGGGATACTGTTGAAGAGGATGTGCGCATAGGCAGGATATCGGCAAGGCTCGTGGATACGGCGGGAATAAGAGAAGCCGACGACATAATAGAAAAACTTGGAATTGAACGAAGCAAAAAATCCATAGATTCAGCCGATATAATACTCTGGCTGCTCGACCCTGCGGCTTCGCATGAAGAACAAATCCAGGAAATGCTAAAACATTTGCGAAAAAAGGAGAACACCGTCGCCGTATGGAATAAATCAGACCTCTTGTCGAAGGCCGAAATAGAAAAATTGCCCGACACCGGTGTCATGCGAATAATTATTTCCGTCAAGAAAAATGAGGGCGTTGGAAAACTCCTCGATGCCATCGAAGATATAGCATGGGGCGAAGAACGCGACAGAGAACCGGAAATAGCGATTAATTTAAGGCA
>JAGVIF010000060.1 GCA_020056205.1 Lentisphaeria bacterium
GGCTATCAACGACTTACGCGAAATAGGCGCTACAAATCGAGTTCCGAAAATCTTTCGTTGATTATCAACGACTTACAACTTGAAAACAGAGGAATTTGGGCTAAAACCCGTTTTTCGCGCGAAAAACGGGTTAGGCGGCATTCTCGCGTCTCACCTACCCGACGCGCCGAGTGTCGTGAGTTGCCGATCCGTTACCAGCCAAATCACTCCGTTCTCCTTCGCCAGCTTCTGCGATAGGGCCTGCCGCTCAGCGTTCGTCGGATACTCGATCAGTAGCGCCGGCTTCTTCGCCTCGGCCATCTTTTTCAGGTGACCGAGCACTTCGTTCGTGTGCGACTTGGGCTGGAGCTTGTTGCCGTTGGTGAAGATATCTTCGATGCCGATGGCGCTGATGGCTTTGAGAAAGTCGGCATGCGCGAGGAGTTGCGAGCCGTTCTGCGGGACGACGATCGCAGCGGGATTCTTCACTCGCGCTCGGGCGGCGATGACCTTCACCCAGTCCACCATGTCGCGTCGGTAGCTCTGCTTCGTTGCCGGGTTCACGCGGTCGTCAATGAAGTTTTGGCCGTCCTGTTCGAAGGTCTCGAAGCCGTCCACAATGTCGAGATACACGCCGTCGAAACCGCGTCCCATCGCGTCGTCAATCGCGGCGAGCATGAGTTTCTGCCACTCGGCGTGCCAATACTTCACGCGGTAGTTGCCCTTCCACTCCTGATTCTCCGCGCCGAGCCATGCAGGTGCGGCAGCGGTGAGCCTGCCGTTGCTACCCCACTCTTTGCGCCAGTAAGGCCGGTAATCCTCCGCCTCGCCGATGGAAATGTAGGCGATGACCTTGCGACCCTGCTGCCCGCGGCGGATCGCATCGACATCCGCACGCTCCTAGGGCGCGTCGCCGGCGAACGCCGTATCAAGCACGATCCAATCACGACCGCATGTCGCGATCCGTTCGACGGCGGCGGACTTGGTCTTGGCGAAAGAGTCGGCTTGGAGAATGTAAGCAAACGAGGTAGGGGCCGATTCTGCGTAGGCAACTTGCGCCAATGGCAGGATCACGAGAAGCGCTATGAATATCGAGAGTTTCATGGTTTACACTTGCCGCCTAACCCGTTTTTCGCGCGAAAAACGGGATGGTTTGCTTCGGATAGATGATGACACTGAGAATGGCTTTAATCTGTTCTTTCATGCTTTTCCTCATGACCAACTGTTATTATGTGGCTATACTAACCTAAGTTTTGGACAGTCTTCCGCCTTCACCGAGTCTACGGCGCGACAAGAAAGAGCTATCCTACTTTGGGCTCAATTTTATTTCAGCTCGGCGGCCATTTTTGCGAAAATCGCAAATTCATTTTTTATTTCGTTCAGGATTTCTTTTTTTGAAGGGCGGAGGCGTGGAGAATAGTCTTCCTCTATTTTTTCTCCGAGTCCGGCGTTTTTGTATTTTTTCAATTTAGCGACGATGAGATTTTTGATTTCTTCGTGCATGGTTATTCCCCTGAAACATGCCTCGTGCATATGTATGACGCCTTTTTCTCTGGCATTTCCGGACGGAAGAAGGCGCTTTCCTCCCCCGCCGGCGGTTTCAATTTTTATATCGGCGATGCCGAGAAGTTTCTGGAGCGGACCCTGTGTTACCGAAACATTCTGGATATTGGCGAATGTGAGGGTCATTTCCCGGACATTCAGCGCCCCTTCCCTGATTCTCAGGCTCCGGTCTCCTACCTCATACCATCTCATTTCATAATCCATCCACAAGACGAGAAAGGAAAAAATAATTTCGATGACAAGCGAAATGAAGGCAAAGGCGAAGATGAGCAGATTGGCTATGAATGAAACAGGCGAGGGATTTCCTTTAAGAGACGCCACGGCTCCGATTATCAAACCCGATAAAAATATCATTGAAATTATGAATGCGGCCGTCTGCCGGATAGACCAGAGAAAAACCCTGTAGTGGAAATATCCCGTAGCCGCCCTGAATACTTTTGACTCAGGCGACGGATCCGGAGATTCAGGTCTGGGAGAAAGTTTTAAAAGGACAAGCATGAGTTTTTTTAGAAATTCCATAGCCGTTCACTGTCTCTGAGCTATTTTTTCAAGAGCTTCCCTTGCCTTTGATATTTCGTCGCGTATTTCGGACAAAAGCCTGATCTCCGGTTCCGGGACCGGATGAGGGGCAGTTTCGGCGGATGCTTTTGAAGGCTTCGCCCCGCGCATTTTGGAATAAAGAAAATCTCTCAACTCCCCGCAACAGGTTATTCCCTCTATTGTCATTTCGGCTTCGGCGCTTCCTGAGGCGGTCTGTACTCTTATGTCCGCGAGACCGAGCCAGCGCTGTATGACGCCGGATGTCAAATGTATATCCTGTATCCGCGAATAGGTGAGGTTGACCTCCTTTTTGAACAGTAGCCCCCATCTCATGGAAATGCCTTCCTCATCAAAGCGATATCTCATTGTGTGGTATCTAAAAAAAAGGATTGGAAAAGTCACCGGAAAAAGTATGTTTGAGAAAATTGCCCTGACAATATATAGTTTGAGCAGTTGCGGGGACGGTTGTTCTATCGAATATATCTTTGCCTCATTCATAATTTTCCTCTTTTGTTTTTTTCCGTTCAAGGTAATTGACGGCTCTCGATATTTCCTGTTCAAATTCCCTGGCAAATTGTCCTTCGCTCCTATAGGCTTTCCACATGGAAATAGCGCTGTCTAACTCATTTTTTGATTCATATTCATAAGATTTCTTTTTAAGATTGTCGAGGACGCCCTGCGCCAGCCGCGCTCTCTCGCCGTGTTTTATTTCCGCCGCGCGCCGAATTATTTTATCAATTTCATTTTTTGCCGCTTGTCTGTAATAATGGCTCCCGCTCTTTTGAGCCTGCCCAAACAATATTATGGTCTCTTTGAAATATTCCGGCTCCGGATTTTTCTGATAAAAGAGAGAGGCTTTGTCGAAAAGCTCTTTCGCCCTCCGTTCTTTTTCCTCCGCAACGCTTTTTCTCATTGTGTAATATGCGCCAAGCAGGATAAACATGGAAACGAGAGCGAACAAGAATGTCTTCAGCGGACTTGCGAATATAAAACTTTTTCCTCTTCCTATGAGAGCCGATGGAGATGAGATTATTTTCCTCTCATCAGACTCTTTTCCGCGCGCCTTTTTATTTTTGACTTCCGTGATGATTTCGTTGATCTCATCTATCAATTCATCCCATGACGCGAATCTGTCGTCCTTGGATTTCGCCATCATTTTTTTTATAAGGGCCGAACTCCGTTTGGAGATGTCCGTCCGCAGTTTTGAAGCGTCAGGAACGGGGGAACTCAGATGGTGCGCGACAATAGCCATTCCGCTGTCGCCCGGAAACGGAGTTTTCCCTGTGATGAGGTGAAAGAATGTGGCGCCAAGAGAATACATATCCGCTCTAAAATCAATATTTTTTTCCGCCCTTGCCTGTTCAGGGCTTATATACTGCGGAGAGCCAACCATCATTCCGGCTATAGTCAATTCGACATCCTCTCCCGATAATTTTTTTGATATGCCGAGGTCCATCAATTTAACTTCGCCGTCGGACGGGAGCATTATATTGGCCGGTTTTATATCTCTGTGCAGGAGACGATGCTTGTCCCAGACATATTTTAGCGCTTTTGCCACTTGATGGACTATCACAAGCGCCTCTTCCTCGCCGAAAACCCTTCCCTCGTCAATCAATCTTTTAAGATCGCTTCCATTCACGAAAGACATTGAGAAAAAATTTTTCTTGCCGTCAACTCCGGCCTCTATAGCCCGGACGATGTTGGGGTGCTCTATCTGCGCAAGCATCCTCACTTCGCGGAAAAAGCGTTCTAGGTAAGCCCTGTCGGAAACTAAGTCATCCTGAAGTATTTTGAGCGCGACCTTTCTTTTCATCGCTATCTGCTCGGCGGCATAAACCTCGCCCATGCCGCCGAAACCGATGCGGCGTTCTATTATATATCCGCCGACTTTCGCGCCTTTTGAAAAGCTTGGAGACGGGGCCGTCATTTCTTTTCCGCATGACTGGCACTTCAGCAGCGATTCGGACATTTCGTCATCCCACGTGAACTCCGAATTGCAAAAGGGACATGTATATTTGTTCTTCATTCCCGTTAAGATAAATCCTAAAGGGGCATATTCAAAGTAAATATTCACCGAAAGGACAGGGTTCGGTGAATATTTACAACTGCGGGTTAAAAAAGTATTGACAGAGGAACTATTTCGGCGACAGCGACTTCGTTGCGGGAGTCGCCGCTTTCAATTTTTGCTGATTCGCCGTGTTCAAAAGACGCGGCCAGCTCCGGAAATGAGTCAATACAGCGCCCCCATTCCTCCCTGTTCTCAACGGGAATCTCGTCGAGGATTGCCGAGCCTATGTCAATTAAACAATTCCTGTTAAACTCACGCTTTTCCAGCCTGTTGGAGTTGACTCCTATTGTCCGAATAAAGGCGAAGAAGAAAAACAGGACGAAATACGCAAGAAAAAACAGCGGCAAAAATGCGAGACATCTTTTTTCAATGTTTACCGTCCGCATGATTATTTCACTTCCTTCATTTTAAAAAAAAGATTAAGACAATATTTGCACACCACCTCGCCGTTTCTCGAATCAACCCCGCCTATCTCATGGTCGGAGATGAAACAATCATCGTGAGACATTCCGCTGTTTCGGCACCAAAGACAAATATATTCTTTTTTGCGCCTGGGCGGCGCGTCAAAACCTCTGCCTATTGCTCCGGGCGTTTCCGGCATTTTCATGGATATATTCATAATTTTTCATCTCCTTTGTTTATTTTTTTTGAGCAATAAAGATCCGAAGCCATTTCAAGCTCGCCCTTTTCATTGGCGTGATTTCTTGCCTTCCCAAATTCAGAAGCCCACGTTTCCAGCGTCCAAATTTCGAGACCTATTTCAACGCCAACCATCACAGATTGAATGTTTGGATGCAACCCAGTGTGTTCGCGCAGAAAATGCGGAATCGTTATGCGCCCCTGATTTGATATGCTGTCAGAATGCGTCATCGCGCCGCTCAATCTCATTTTCCGACGCTGAAGAAGGCTTTCAGCCGCCCTTTCAGCCGGATGAGCCTCCGCGCGCCTCATCTGAAGAAAAATTTCCTCAGGGTAAACCGCAAGCCCCCCTTCAGGCAGGCAAAATAAAACAATCTGGCCATTGCCGTTACCATACTCTCTAAAATCGGACGCGAATCTCGGACTGAGTTTCACCCGGCCGTTGGAGTCAATCGAAACTTTTTCATGACCGAAAAATGGTAGCATAATTTTTAGTCCATTTTATTCCATTATGCTCCAATCTATTCCAATAAATACCGTTGTCAAGTCAAAAATAAAAAAAAATGCAAAAAAAATAAACTGAGGTCAATCGTAAGGAGTCAGGCAAGACAGGTTGGAGTGGAGAGCCAATTGCAAAACTCAAAACCGATGCCGATGAAGGAGATTATGAAATTCAGACAAGCCGCAAACCCGAATCATTCACCGGCGATAATCTCTATGGGAATAAGAGTATGCGCAAAAAAAGATTTTGCGATTTTCGCAAAAATCTTTTTTCAGCAGACTCTACCTACAAGATCGAACCGGAGAAATCGCCGATTGAAGTTTCTAATGCGGCTGAATGAATTTTCACGCGGCCCGGATTCTTGAGCATATCAAGAAGAATTTTGATACCCTTGCGTCCTATATCATAACGAGGGACTTGGATACTGAAGAGCCGAGGGTTGAGATTCGAGTCAAGGGCATCTGTGCCGATAACGCTGATGTCATCAGGAATTTTCAGACCCTGTTCAGTGATTGCCTTATATACGCCGGGGCAAAGATGGTCATATGCCACATAGACAGCCTGAGGAATATTTGTTTCCAGTATTGTTTTCATCGAGGAGTATCCGAGCGCGGCAAATGGAGGAGTGTGTACTATGATGGAACTGTCGAGCTTTTTTTTGGATTTAAGCGCGGCGACAAAAGCGTAGAATTTTTCCATGTCCGCCAGATTTTCTCCGTCATGATACTCGGCTATCCCGATATACGCAATTTTAGTCACCCCTTTTTTAACCAAGTGATTGATCGTTTTTTTGATTGATTTAGAGATATCCGCGTAGACTGCCGGGATTCTATGGTCAAATGGTTTGCATCCGATAAGAATAAATGGTGTCTTATGTTTTTTCAAAAAAGCTATCTGTTTTGTGTTGCTTGTTCCAATAATAATTTTAGCCGCAGAGGGAGTGAAATTACGGTAAACTTTTTTCAGTCCTCCGGATTCCCGGTTTTCCTCCAGCACTGAAAAAACCAGCTTGTAATCGGATTTTTTCAGCCCGTCCATTATTCCTCTCAGCATTTCTCCATAAAATGGATGAGCCGACATCTGCTGAGAACCGACAAAAAGCAGTTCAATCAGGGAATCCTCAAGTTTTGTTTTTTCTTTGACAATATAAGTCCCATGTCCCTGTTTGCGGACAACTATGCCTTCGCCCGCCAATTTTTTAATCGCTTTTTCCAGTGTTTTTATGTTCACGCGAAACTCCTTTGCGAGTTTCTCGGAACGCGGAAGCATATCTGAATAGACAGCGCCGGCAATCCGTTGTTTTAATTCCTTGATAATTCCAGCTTGTTTGCGTTTTATTTTCATTGCGTCTTTTATGACCCGTTTTAGTGATTTAATTATACGGGAA
>JAGVIF010000497.1 GCA_020056205.1 Lentisphaeria bacterium
GCAAAGGACGGGGTTTGCTGAACTTATACCTTGCGAGCCCTCCGATGGCATCTGCAACGGCGCGGTTTATGACTTTTGCAACTGGCTCCCCTACTTTGAGTTTTGACTATTTGCGAATTACGCAGAGCATATGTTTGGCTCTTGATATTGCGGCGCAAAGGCCTTTTTGTTCCCAGCGGATATCGTCCTCTGCGATATCAATCAATATTACGACATCCGATTCACAGCCTTTGTATTTCATATATGTAAAATAAGGGATTTTTCCTATATCGGGTTTTCCGTTTTCAATAATCTCGAAACTGCCGAGACGCGGGTTGTCTCCTATGCATGTTTTCGCCATTGAATGTCCGCCGAGCACAACGATTTGGCGTTCGTAGATTTTTTCATGTTGGATTAAATTTTCAAGCATCCGCGCAAGTTCCGCGCGTCTCTTTTCAGGAGAGGCGTCTTTGAATTCAATCACCGCCGTTCCCTGCGGCGCGTCGTCGGCTATTCTGACATCTCCGCTGCAGTAAGGTTTCAGTTTTTTAAATATTTCCTGCGTATTTCTGCAGTTCTTATTCATTATGAAGGAGTTTCCAAGTTGCGGCAGATCGAGGGTCTTGTTGAACAAGTTCTGATCCGGATCGTAAAATATGTAGAACCATCCGTCCGGCTTCACCATTCTTTCAATAGATTTCCAGTAATTATTGCGGAAATCTTGGCCTTCATCAACTATCACCGCATCGTAATCAGGAACTTTTTTATCAAGCGCTTTAAGAAATTCTTCGGGAATTGTCTCCGTCCACAATTCGTCATCATTCCTTTGCGGATTTATCTCAACGCCATTTTCTCTTATGTGTTTAATGCACAGGTCATGGTAAGTTATCGCCGTGACTTTGTCTTCAATGTCCGTTACCGCCCACTGAAGTTTTTCGCACAGCATGGAATTGTATGAGAGGAGCAGAACATTTTTCCCTTCAAACGCGAGTTCTCCGGCTTTTTTGAGCGCCATGACGGTTTTTCCTGATCCCGCGCAACCTCTGATCAATGCCCGTTTGTGGTCCGATATGAATGAAAGCATATCGCATTGAAGTTCAGTGAGGGATATTATTTTAGGCTCGGAACTCATTATTTTGTCAGCGACGCTTACGCCGTATTCAAAGGCCGGAGCAAGTTTTCTCAAAATCAGCGCGGCGGTCTCATCGCCGCAGATGATTTCATATTTGTTGAAGTCACGCATTATCCGCCTTACCGCATCGGCTATGTACGGAATTTCCCTCCCTGACACGACTATTTCGGCGCAATCAGGCGGAAGCTCTTCAACATCATAACAATCGGGGAAGCAGACAGCGTGGGCAAAAGAGCACGGAACGAATTTTTTAATCGCGGTTTTTATGTATTTCATCACGGCGTATTTGCCGCGCGAAGCCTGTTCCGCCGGGGATTTATCGAGCTTCCACCCGTTCTGCCGCCACTCTCCGTCTGCGAACGATATCGCGCCGCCTTTGACTTCGAGGACAAGCAAGCCAAACTCTTTATGAAAAAACAAGAAATCTATTTCAGCGTCGGTGATCTTATAGTTATTGCCTTTGGCGAGCAAACCGAATGAATGAAAAATCGTCCAGCCGTCATCAAAACTCTCCCTCAGAACGGTAAAAAGCCCCGTCTCCGCCCTGCTGGTTGTTTGCCCGGCGCATTCCGATGGGATCATCCTTGCCATAACGCCTCGTTTGTAAATATTCACTGACCCGCGCCTGCCTGTGCGTGTCCGCACGCAGACAGGTCCTTCAGCTAATATTTACATTTCGCGGTTGATTTCGTCGAAGAATTTTTTTATGAAAGATGCTCTTCTGCGGGCAAGTTTTCTTCCCGTTTTTGTGAGCATTTTTTCCGGAACATGCCTCAGTTTTACCAGATATTCTCTGTATGCGGAATCCTCGCGGGAATATGATTTCGCACGAAGCGCCTCTTCTTCCGTGTTATGCAATCTGGCTCCTATCCTCCCCGCAAAATGAAAAGCCCTTCCCACTCCGGTGGCACCTATGGAGTCAAGTTTATCGGCGTCATAAACTATTTTTTCCTCTATGGTTTCAGGCGTATTTTTCCCTCTGTATCTGTGATTTGCGACGCAGAGGCGGACGCGCCTGACGAAACTTTCTTCGAGTCCGAATTTACGAAGAATTTTTTCCGCCCTTGCGGCGCCGGCTTCGGCGTGACAGACCCCCCCTTTTTTCTTCATCTCGTCGGGGCGGGAGATGTCGTGAAGCAATACGGCTGTTTCGACAATTTGCGGGTCAGCTTTTTCTCCGGCACAGATGATTTGCGAATTTCGCAAAACTCTTTCCGTGTGGTCCCAGTCGTGACAGCCCGGAGCGTTGCGGAACTCTTCTTTCACCAGAGAAACAAGATTTAAAAAAAACTCATCATATTTTTTGTCTTCCATAAAGTGCGCAAGCAGATATTGCAAAAGTTGAAAGTTCAATGTTCATTTTCCCTTTCTCCTTCGAAACTGCCGCTTTCTTCGGGGTCGAACGGCGCTAAGTTAATGCGCATTTCGAGGTAGCGCGGGTCTATTTGACCCGCGACTGGTCAGATAGACCCGAGTTACTTTTTTCGAAATCCTTAACTTAGCGGCATTCGGGTCGGGGTCGGTATCGCTATCGGCATCGCTTTGTTTGTAGTAGGCGAATTTATACGCCGTTCTTGATAACGCGCAATAAATTGCGCTACTACAAACGGATTTCGCATTTTATTTGTTGTTATCCTGTCTCCTCCTTTGAAACTGC
>JAGVIF010000058.1 GCA_020056205.1 Lentisphaeria bacterium
ATCGGCGCGTTTGCCAACGGCGATCTCGCCTCTGTCATCAAATCCCGCCGCCCGCGCAGGGTTTTTTGTCACCAACGCCACCGCTTCGGGCAATCCGATGTCACTAAGTTCAGGCAGACTGAGAGCCGCGGTTAAAAGCGCGTCCGGGGAATAGTCTCCGCAAAGGCAATCGGCTGCTCCCTCCATCACAGCTTCGAGCGCCCGAACGGATCCGGATTGTGATTTTCCACGCAAAATATTTGGCGCGCCGAAGAGGGTTGCAATCCCTTTCGCCCTTGCTGTTTTGGCTGTCGTTATGTTCACCGGGAATTCGGAGATGACGCCACCGAGTGATGAAAGCGTTTCAATTTTTTCAGCGGAATCGTCGTCGTGGCTGGCGATTGCCACGCCGTGTTTTTTGGCAATTTCGGCAAGTCCGCGCATACGGTCGAGAGCGGATTCAGCGCATAGAAGTTTGCGGGACATAATCTCGTCCAGTTCCGCGTCCGATTTTTTATAAGCTTTTGCCAGATAGGCTCGAAACGATGACGCGTCTTTGAATTGTCCCTGTCCCGGCGTATGATCCATGAAGGACAGGAGGCGCACATGTCCGCGTGTTATGAGCTTATTGATTATGGGCGGCGCGGAGTCATCAGTAACCTCGTATCGGGCGTGGACAAGATTTTCGACCATTGCATGAGTTTGCCACCTGGATACGGCTTCTGTAATTTCCGCGGCGAACGCGTTGTTGCGCACGCCCAGTTCGTGATTGGCGAAGGAAATCGCATGAAAAACCGTTGTGATTCCGGCTATGGCGTTTTTCTTGTCCGCCTGGGAGCACGCGAATGCGAGCGGGAAATGCACATTAGGCCTCGGCTCCACCTCTTTTTCCAATGCGTCGCAGTGGAGGTCTATCATTCCCGGCATAAGCAGGGAATCTTCAAGCCGGATGATATCCGCTGTTCCCGCCGACTGAGGGTTGATGGCTGAAATAATTCCGTCTTCAATAAGAATATCCGCGCCGTATCCCACTTCTGTAGGAAAGACGACCTGCGCGCCTTTAAGAAGTTGCCGTGTTCTCATAACGAGGCCTCCGGAGCCAAATTACCGTCGGACGGCGAAGCTAGTTTTATCACGTTGTCCGCCAATTTTGCAACAAGTTCCGGATGGTGGAATATCGCAAGCATTGCCATTCCCTCCGATTTCATGTGGTTGATCAGTTGGACGACGCGCTCGCTTGTAAGAGGATCGAGGCTTGCCGTAGGTTCGTCAAGGAGAAGCAGGCGCGGGCGCGCGATCAAGCCCCGCGCCAGGTTGACGCGCTGTTTTTCGCCGCCGGAAAAAGTGGCTGGAGGCAGGTCCCACAATCGTTCGGGCACGGATAGCCGGCTCAGCAGTTCTGCGGCGCAATCGCGCCCCCTTTTCTGAGAAACGCCCTGATCGTATAGGGGAGCCGCGACAACATCGAGCGCGCTTTTTCTGGGAAGGCAGTGGAGGAACTGTGTGACAAAGGCGATATCCCGCCGCCTTAATTCGAGAACCGTATGCTCCGAAGCCGATGCCATGTCCACGATATCTTCGTTTCCGTTGCGGAAGAGTATCTGCCCGGCGGACGGAAGATAGGTGCGGTAAATGCATTTTAAAACAGAGGACTTGCCTGAGCCTGTCGGCCCTGTGAGCGCTGTGAGGCGGCCGGAATGAACTTCCAGATTGACGCCGTCACAGGAGGGAACGCGAACCCCCCGCATGTGCAGTAAAAAATGTTTGGACAATCTTTCGACTTTTAATATCGGATTCAAATTGTTTTCTCCTTTTTATTTTTAGAGAGCAGATGCCACCAGTTGCTGCGTGTATGCGTCTTGGGGATCCTCCAACACCTGGTCGGTAAGGCCATGTTCGACGATGCGCCCGTTTTTTAAAACAATTGTTCTGCCGGTCAGCAAGCGCACTACTCCGAGGTCGTGAGTTACCACGATCATAGCTGTGCCCAAGTCCCTCTGTATCTCGAGGATAAGGTCAAGGATGCGCGCCTGCACGGATAAATCAAGCCCGCTTGTTACCTCATCGAGGAGAAGAAGCGGCGGCCTTGTCGCCAGCGCCTTGGCGATTTGGACGCGCTGCTGCATGCCGCCTGAAAATTTTCCTGGCGACTGATCCATGCGTTCAGACGGCACTTCGGTGCGGGACAGGAGTTCCAGCGCCCTTTTTCTGATATCTCCATAGTGGAACAGATCGCTCATCAGGAGGCGTTCGGCGATGTTTCCGCCTGCTGAAATGCTGAAATTGAGTCCAAGATGCGGACTTTGGTAAACCATTCCAAAGCGGTGGTTGCGCAGCCATCTTTGGCGGGCGGCATTGATAGTGAAAAGCGAATATTGCTCATTATTATCAAAGAAAAGCGCGTCGCCGTCAGTTGGTATCTCATCAAAGAAAATTGTCTTCACTATGGAGGATTTGCCGCTGCCGGATTCACCCATAATGCCCAAAATTTCGCCTTCATACAAATCAAGCGATATGTCGTGTATCGCAACGATAGAGTTACAATGACGGCAAATATTGGTGTCGTGTTTTGGGCCTGTAAAATCGCAACAAAGCGGACATTTATGTCCATGGACTTTTGAAAGTCCTCTGATTTCAAGAATTTTTTTCATATTCCGCCCTCCTCCGCGCCAATCCTTGCCGGCCCGGAAAGGGACAGCCGCCGATTACAGTAATTTGAATCTGAGCATTGATGTAATTTAAGTCCGGCGGCGTCATTGATGGACTCCTCGAGAAACGAATTATCGGCGCCGCATCGGCGGCAAACACGGCGTTTCCCATTTTCGTCTCTGAAGTCCTCAATGCGAAAAGGAACATCATCGAAAGCCAAGGGTGTTGCGTCCGTATAGGGAGGCACTGCGTAAACTTTCTTTTCCCGTCCGGCTCCAAACAGGATCAGGGCATTGGACATGTGCATTTTAGGCACATCAAATCGTGGAATCGGGCTTGGATCGATGACGTAATGTCCGTTGATCCTAGTCGGATATCTGTGTGAGATGGTTATCTCGTCATACTTGACAATATCTTCGTAGAGTTTGGTCAGGAGACGGGAGTAGTCGCCTTCTCCGTGCATGGTTTTGCGTTTCGACTCCGAAGGCTCGACAACAACCAGTGGGTCCGAATACGGCACCTGCAACACGAGAACCTGATCCTTCCGCAACGGTGTTTCCGGGATGCGGTGACGGGACTGTATGAGGCTGGCCCTTTCCGTATCCTCGGTCCCGGAGATGCCGGGGCAGGTCATTTCGATGAACTGGCGCAGATTCACGGCATTTACCGAATCATCAGCCCCCTGGTCAATAACCTTGAGCTTCTCTCCGACACCTATGATGGACAGCGTGATTTGCAGTCCTCCCGTCCCGAATCCTTTGCCCATCGGCATTTCTCTTGAGGCAAAAGGCGTCTGATATCCGGGAATACTGATGGCTTTCAGAAGCGCCCGGCGGATTTCTTTTTTGGCATATTCGTCCAGGAAGCCGAAATTATATGCGGCTTCATCCAATGGCAATAGATAATTTTTATTCATAAAGAGTCCTTAATTTATTTAACCTGAGGCAATTGCAAAATTGCTTTTTTGAACTGATTTCAAAGTTGGAGTTCACAGCTTTAGCGTGTTTTCTGAGTTCATTGAATGCACGCTGAAGCTGTGAACTCCGACTTTACGATTTGGTGATTTAAAGATTCGGAGATTTTTCATTCGATGTTCGAAGTTCATAGTCTTTTCCATCTTACTTTTTCCCTTTTCCTTTCTACTTTCTATTTTTTTTTGCCTTGCGTAGTGCGCAGGCGGTCCATATCGGACATAAACGTGACGTAGTGAGGCATTTTGTAATGCGAGGCAAATCCCATTGAGTCAACGCCGTCAATGCTCAATAGAACAAACTCCTGGTCCTCCGACGGATTTTGCGGTCCGTCCTTAGCTCCTTTTTGCAGGGAGCGGTCGAGTATCGCCATGGATATGGCCTTGACTTCGTTATGCCCGAAACATGCTCCGTAGCCGAGCGTAAAGGTCGGGGTCCCGCTGGTATTGTCACCCTCATATGCCGCTATAATCTCGCATTCGGTCATCAAGACTTCACCTGCCTCTGCCGCCTCTCCGGTAACAGGATGCGGCAGGAATATGGGCAGGTATCCCACCCTGAGTTCGGCAATGGTCGGGTGGACATCTCCGTATCCGCGCATGTTCGAATAAGCCAGCGCGAGCAACGATCCGGTTTCAGCCCTTGACATAGTCGCTAGGGCGGCCGGGCGCGGCACGGGGAAAACAAGCGGTTCGCGTGTTATGTCAAATGCGCAATCGGGGGCGTTTGCCGCCGGGGGCAGCAATCCCTCTTTTCTCAGGGCCGCAAGCACTTTCGGAAATGTGTCAGGCAGTTCTGAATCAGGGATCACGGAGAGAAATTTGCGGGCGATTTCGCGAAATATCTCCGGCGACTCGTCGGCAAGCTCGAAGCGTATCAAACGCAAGGCGTAATCGCCGGTGGGACCGAGCATTTGTCCGCCCGGAATGTCTTTGAATGCCGAAGATATGCGGCGGATAATCCGCATTCCTTCGCTGTTCTGAACGGGGGTCTCCATAATGCGCGGCTTGGTTGAACGATAGGCGCGCAGGGCGAAAGCCGCCTCCAAGGTGTCGCCCTGCATCTGCTTGATCGCCAGCGCGGCCAAACGGGGGTGATACAATCCTCCCTCCGAAACTATCCTCGATGTGAGAAGGCGGAGTTGATTTTCTATGGAGGCAACTGTGAGCGGAGAGCCATTATCCCCTTCCTGCGTTCGCAGATATTCAAGGGCTCCGGCGGCGCCTTCTATGGCTTCACGGCCTCCTTTAATAGCGATGTATCCCATGTCGTGTCTCTGTTTTAAAGTTTTATATTTTAGATGTGCGCGGGATAGCTAAGACTGATTTTCCATCCACCAGGATAAAATCAACCCCGAGCGGAAACTCCTGCGCCCATTTCGCGCGGGACATAAGCCATGCATGAGAAAGTCCGCGTGCGGAAACTTGTCTTGACCCCTGTATTCCCGGTCCGGAAAGACCAAATGAATCTCCTTCTCCAATTTGATCCACTTGCAGTATGATTGTCGCGCCATATTCAGGACTTTCCAGCGTGCCGATGCGTGGAATAAAATCGGGGTCATGATCGCCGGGCATTACAATGAACGACGCCGTTTCCGGGTCCGCGCAGACGGCCGACAGCAATTTCATGTCGTGTTCCGAGACAAGCCTGCAGGGATCCGAAAGAGTTGTCTCAGCGTCAAGCAGACACGCGAGAACCCCTATCAGCGCTTTGCCGGGAGGCGCCGATATTGTCTCGATACTGCCTGGATACGCGAAAGCGTTCATTAATCTGCGGAAAACCTGCTGTTGCACTAATGGATTCCAGTGCGGACAGGGTGCGTTCACGGAATTTTTAAGCGTTTCAGTCATTGCCTTCCTCCCCTTCAACTTTGCCGAGGAGGGAAAAGTCAACCCGCGTGGCGTCAAGCAGTCTTTTCCGCTCCATTACTTCCTCCTGCCGGACGGCGGCTCCGCGCAGAAGAAGAGCCTCGACATTTTCCCATCCTATAAGTTTGCCGGACAGCACGGCGTCCAGTATGGCGATGTCACGCGCCATAGACGCGCGGTCGTCAAGAATTTGTCCTCCGCCCTCCGCGATTCGACCATCCGCAGCCCGAACGGAGACATGCGCCTTAGCCAAGGGGATTTCACCAAGATAAAATGTCTCATTCAGGGCGGTGTCGCGCAGTTTGAGAAGGGCAAGCCCGGATTGAGGGAGGCTCAAATCTTCAACCTTGCAGGCATCTTCAAATGTTTTCGCAAGTTGTCTTATCTCCTGCGCCGGCAATGCGGACAGCATCCGCTGCCACGCGGCTCTCGGTAATTGGCATTGGACTTTATTCATGTCAGTTTTCCCCTTATGTAAGTTGATATGCAGTCAAAAAAAAGAATAGCGGCGAGAATAACAATGATCAACGCCGCCGATTCGTCATATCTAAACATCCGCAATGTGTCGTGAAGTTCAAGGCCGATCCCCCCGGCTCCAACTAGGCCGAGTACCGAAGCCATGCGCACATTGCGATCCATAATGTAAAGAATATATCCCAGACTTTCCCTGAGAATTGACGGCCATCCGGCATACATCACCACTTGAGCGCGGGATGCCCCGGTCGCGCTGACCGCCTCGATGACGCCCCGGTCAATTCGCTCCATGCTCTCGGCAAAAAACTTCCCCAGGAATCCGGAAGTGTGTACCCCGAGAGCAAGAACTCCCGGAAACGGGCCAAGTCCAAGCGACGCCACAAAAATAAGAGCCAGCAAAAGGTCCGGCATGGCGCGCATAAAATTAAGCATCTCGCGCGCAATGCGATAGACTTTCGGCCCAGAACTCAGGTTTCTTGCCGCAAATGGAGCGAGAAAAAAACCGACCACGCTCGCAATGAGAGTTCCCCAGAATGCGGTGGCCACGGTTTGAAACAGCAACTTCAAATATTTTGGCAAATCGGAAAAATCAGGGGACGTATAGCGTCCGAAATACTCGATGATGTCCCGGTAAGCGTAGGCTAATGCCCCAAATGAAATGTGAAGATCGGACACAATGAGACAGAGCGTAAGCAACCATGCGAAAATCCAAATCGGCGTCCAACTGAACGGTTTCTTGGGTAGTGGTGTAAGCTCTGGGCCGTTCATTCAGGTTACCCTCTTTCGGAATACGTCCGATGCCCGGTCAAGAAGCGTTACGACAACATATATGCTCAGCGCGATGAGAATCAGCCGATTGTAGTCAAATAGACGCATAGACATAATCATATCGTAGCCGATTCCTCCGGCCCCGACAAGACCGAGGACTGTGGCCGCGCGTAAATTGTGGTCAAGAATATACATGACCGTGCTGATGAAATCCGGCCATGCCTGCGGGAGGTGCGCGAAAGTCCGGATGTGAAGCCAGCCGGCGCCGTGAGCGGCAACGCCTTCAACAGGTTTTGGATCAACCACCTCTATCGCCTCGGCAAAAAATTTGGCCATGAACCCCACCGTCACAAACGCAAGAGCCATTACTCCGGGAAGAGGCCCCAGCCCTACGGCCGAAACAAAGACCAGCGCCCAGACTAATTCGGGCAAGGCGCGCATAAATGACAAAAGGGAGCGCGTTGCATGAAACACGCATGGGTGGGGACTGGTGTTTTTTGCGGCCAAAATACTGAGGGGCAGGCTGATGCCGACCGCAATGCTGGTGGCGAGAAAGGTCATCTCCATTGTTTCCAGCATTTTCCCGCCCAGATCAGGCAGATAGCTCCAATCGGGAACGACTATTATCTTGCCGCAGAACTCTATCATTCGCGGAAACGAAGACAAGAGCCGCACTGCGCTAATCTCCGCAGCAGGCGCAAAAAAAAATGACATTCCGATTGTCAAGCCCAACGCGATCAAACACCAAAGCGGGGGAAATCCATTACGCGTAGGCCATCTGAGCTTCAAAATGTTCTTCATTACCAATTGCCTTTTGGTTCCTGTAAATATGATTCAAAACATCATGCTCCAACGCCTTCGGAGCGCCATCAAATACAATTTTCCCGGCATTAAGCCCGATTATCCGGTCGGCATAACGCTTCGCCAACGCCACCTGATGCAGGCTGACCAGAACAGTGATGCCGTCCTGATCGCATATCTTGCGGAGAAGCCGCATTATCTCCTCTCCGGCGACAGGATCTAAGCTTGCCACTGGCTCGTCCGCCAAAATCAGGCGCGGACCTTGCGCAAGCGCTCTAGCAACACCAACTCTCTGTTGTTGTCCTCCGGAAAGACGGTCGGCGCGCTCCCAGGCTTTTTCAGTGATTCCAACGCGCTCCAAGGCGTGATGGGCGATTTTTAAATCTCTCTCATGGAAGAGATACAGGACGCTGCCAATCCACGAACGGTGGCTCAGCCGCCCAGTCAGCACATTGGTCATCACGGACAGTCTCCCTACCAAATTAAAGTGCTGAAAAATCATGCCCGTCTTTGCGCGAATCCTTTGCATGACTCTAGGTCCAAGCGTCTGTCCTTCGATGCTCACCGTGCCTGATGAAGGCAGTTCGAGGCCATTCAGCATACGGAGCAAAGTGGATTTTCCTGCCCCTGACGGGCCAATTAGGACGGTAAACGACCCGGCCGCAATTTCCATCGAGACGCCGCGCAATGCCTGAACACCATTTGGAAACTGCTTCTCGATACGATTGACGATGATGTGTGACATAACAACTCTCCTTATGGGTTACGGAATCCCGGGGGGACGTATCCCGCCCCCCGGCAACTCCTCTTTGTTTATCTTCTATTTTGACAACTGTTCCTTCTTTAATCCAAGTTCCTTGACCATGTCGCGAATCACTTGATAGTCCGCAGGCGTTACTGCGTCATAGCGGGTGATCACGCCATACCCAGACACCTTGATTTCCTTGTGGGCGTTAACAATGGCATCCTGTATTTTTTTCTTAAGTTTAGACGGAAGATCCCCGCGATAGACGAGCGGAGAGCCGGGAAGATCGGGAGACTCAAGAAGAATCCTGTTCGACTCCTTGCTGATAAGCCCCTTGCCAATCATTTTCTCGTATGTGATGTCGTTGTCGGCTGCGGCATCAACTGTTTTATTCTTTACGGCCAGCTCCGCCGCGTCATGCGACCCCGCATAAGTAAATTTGCCGAAAAACTCGCTGGGCATCATGCCGGTTTCCTTCTTCACAAGATAGGTGGGCATAAGACCTCCCGAAGTTGAGGCAGGGTCAACGAAAGCCACATTTTTGCCTTTAAGATCCTTTAAGGTCTTCACGGGGGAGTCGCCGGGAACAACAAATATGCTCCTATAAGTTGACTCGCCGGTGTCGCGAACTCCCACAGCAAACGCTTCGGCGCCAGCTTCCTGCTCAGCAAGATAGTAGGACAATGGGCCAAACCATGCGATGTCCACGCGCTTTTTACGCATAGCTTCGATGATCCCCGTGTAGTCGGTGGCGGTGAACACAACGACTTTTCGTCCGAGTTTTTTTTCCAGATGAGCGCGCATCGGCTCAAAATTTTTAATCATCTCCTCGTTGTTTTCGGCCGGGATCAACCCCATCACTAAGTCCTCCGCCTGTAACCGGATGACCGCCCCGAGAAACAAGCCGATGACGATAATGGCCGCGATTAGTTTCTTTGCTGTCATATTTTTTCTCCTTTTAATTATTACTGAAATTAATAGAACATTTATTGCTTTTATTTTGATGAACACTTGGACACGCTTAAAATGATTGTTTGATTTTTTCCTCCTTTTGTTTTGATTTTAGTTGATTTTTTGAACGAACATTTTTTGTAAATATTCACCGAAGAGCCAATTGCAAAAGTCAAAACCAGCGCCGATGAAGGAGATTGTGAAATTCAGACGAGCCACAAAACCGGAGGCATACCCAAAGCGGTATGTCG
>JAGVIF010000076.1 GCA_020056205.1 Lentisphaeria bacterium
ATACTCTGCGACAAATGCACAGATATCTATAACCCTAACGTCATAACCGCCAGCACCGGAACGGTTTTTTCAATGCCTATCGCCGAGTGTCCCCCGGAACAGGCTCTCGCATGGCTCGTCAAACACAAAATAAAAATAATATCCACATCCCCTCATGCGCAAAAAATATATTGCAATGAAAATTTGTCGGGCGCCATTGCGATAGCGGCAGGCTCCGAACAACACGGGCTCACCGAGTTCTGGCTGAAAAACTGCGGCGCAAGCGTCCGCATTCCAATGCTTGGGACGGCGGATTCTCTCAATGTCGCAACATCCACAACCATAATACTTTACGAAATAGCAAAACAAAAAAAATGGGGGCGCGTGTAGCGTAACCGGAGCGCGGGTTTTCCAACCCGCGAGTTTCTTCTGCCGGCGGGTAAGAAAACCCGCCCTCCGTTATTTTCAAACTCCTTTCTAAATTAGTTTTTTCCGAATCCCTTATCTCCTGCTTGCCTCAAGCATTCTCTCAATCGGAATTTTTGCGAGTTTCGCAATATTTTCAGGCGCTTTTATGATGTGTTGATTTTTTTCAAGCGCCGATAGAACCTCCTCGAGGCGGGTCATTTTCATGTTCGGACACACGGCTTGCTCCGAAACGGAGATGAACTGTTTGTCCGGGTTTTCCTTTTCAAGGCGATAGATTAAACCGCTCTCCGTCGCGACTATAATCCTCCGCGCATCGGTTTTTTTCGCGAACTTTATCATGCCGCCGGTGCTGAGGACTTCATCGGCGAGAGATATTACGTCAAAAGAACATTCCGGGTGGACAACGATCTTCGCGTCAGGATATTCTTTTTTTCTCTTAATCAGATGTTCGGGAGTTATGCGCATGTGAGTCGGACAAAAACCCGGCCACAAAATCATTTTGCGCCCTGTTTTTTTCACAACGTATGCCCCAAGATTCCTGTCCGGCACAAAAATAATCTCTCTGTCCTTCGGAATTTGAGAGACAATTTTTACGGCGTTAGCCGATGTTACGCAGGTGTCGCTCAAAGCCTTGACTTCGGCGGAGCTGTTCACATAAGTTACAACGAGCGCGTTCGGATGTTCGGATTTTTTTTTCTTTAAACTTTCCGCGTCGGCCATGTCAGCCATAGGGCATCCGGCTTCAAGCGATGGCAGCAATACGGTTTTTTCAGGCGCGAGTATTGAAGCGGTCTCCGCCATAAATGTGACGCCGCAAAAGACTATAAGTTTCTCTTCGCATTCCGCCGCCTTGAAGCTCAACTCAAGCGAGTCGCCGATGAAATCCGCAATATCCTGCACTTCTCCGAGCTGGTAATTGTGAGCCAGAATTATCGCATTTTTCTCCGCCCGCAAAGCGCTTATCCCAATGATTAATTCTTCATTCATTAGAAATACACTTTTTTAATTTGTTTGCGTTTTTCTTATCTCGTTCGCGGTCTCGGCAACAAGCCCTGCCGCGCGAATTACGTCCGCCTCAGTATTCGTCCTTCCAAAGGAGATTCTGACGGCCGAATAAATGAATTCTTCTGACACTTTCATCGCCTTGAGGACATGCGATATTTTGCTCAGTCCTGCGCAGGCGGAGCCGCTTGAAATACATACTCCCTTCATATCCAAACGGGTAACGAGCGCTTCGGAGGGCACGGATTTAAAGGCAATGTTCAAAGTGTTCGAAAGGCTTTTATCAGGCGGCGTGTTGATCCTGAAATCGCTGATAAGTCTGCGAATTTCGCAAAGGAACAGTTCCCGCAGTTTGCCATCGAACTTTTTTCTTTCATCCAATTCGGTTGCGGCAAGTTCGCAGGCCTTCCCAAATCCGGCAATTCCGGGAACGTTTTCAGTTCCAGCCCTCATTCTCCTCTCCTGATTTCCGCCGTAAATAAACGGACTGAGTTTTATTCCGCGCCTGACGAAAAGAGCTCCAATGCCTTTAGGCCCCGATATTTTATGGGAGGAGATTGAGAGCATGTCCACTGCCGAATCTCTGACATCAATCGGAATTTTTCCCGCCGCTTGAACCGCGTCGGTATGAAACAAAATATTTTTCCTTTTTGCGATTTTCGCAATTTCCTCTATAGGTTCTATGGCGCCGGTCTCGTTGTTGGCAGTCATCACGCTCAAAATTGCGGTATTTTCGCCTATTGCCGTCTCAAGGGCGGCAATGTCAATGATACCATCGCCATCAACAGGGATATATTTGCATTCAAATCCATCGCCCGCAAGATATTTGCAGACCGACAGAACCGCGCTGTGTTCTATTTCGGCGGCGAGGATTTGCTTTTTGCCATGATTGATTTCAAGTCCTTTTATTATCGCGTGATTGTTGGATTCTGTTCCCCCGCTGGTGAAGATTATCTCCTCCGGGAGCGCGTTCAGAAGGGCAGCGACTCTTTCGCGGCCCCTGTTGAGAGCCTTCAACGCCTCTCTGCCGTAGTAATGAGAACTTGAAGGATTTCCAAAATTATCGCTCCAATACGGAAGCATTTCCTGAAAAGCCTCATCTCTCAGCGGAGTCGTGGCGTTGTAATCAAGATATATCCGATTTTCATTCATAATCAGTTTTAAGTTTTCTACTTTCTCCTTTGAAACTGCCGTTGGAGTTCACAGCTTTAGCGTGTCTCTTTCTTGGCAGTTTCTTATTGATAAAACTGCGCAAAGCGCAGTAGGAC
>JAGVIF010000129.1 GCA_020056205.1 Lentisphaeria bacterium
GACTGGCATACTTCATGTAAAGCATACTCGACGCATATAGCCAAATACCCAACTTAACGGTTACCGAAACATGAGCAAAAATAATATCTTTAAAATACTTCTTGTTTCCTGCGTTTCAGGAATAATCATGTTCCTTGCCCAGAAAGACATTTCATACAAGGATATCTTCAGGTCAAACAAATCCGACAATAAGCCGGCCGTCAGGCAAATCGAGTCCATTTCACTCTCGGATACGATAATGTTCCGGCAAAACCCAAAAAACATCTTCATTGATGTCCGCGATAAGAAGTTCTACGACTATGTGCACATTCCCGGAGCCATCAACCTGCCTTATGAGGATATGGCCAAAGGGAAGATACCTGAAGACATGCTTGAAAAAATCAAATTGGCCCCGAATTCAGTCATTTATTGTATTTCAAACTCCTGCGGCGTCTCTTATCATTCAGCAAGAATACTCATGGACAAGGGATTGAATAATGTAAAAGTTTACTCCGAAGGATGGGGACAGTGGAAGGCATGCAAGCTACCGACAGAGAAATCAATTCCTCCTGAGAACAAAGACAATCCATGAATTTTCAGAAATTAAAAATCGCATTCAGAATTTCATTGCCATTTCTCATCGGCATTCTTTTAATTTATCTATCATTCCAATCGGTATTCGACCTGAAACACATCAACAACGAACTTGTGAAGATAAATTTCCCTGCTATTGCAAGGCTTATCCTGCTGGTTTTTATTCCGGGAATGGGGTTTACTCTTGGCATGTCGTTTATCTCGATGAAAAACCGGTACCCTGAAATCCCCATCCTGTCTTTCATCTACTCTATACCGGTTTTAACCTTGAACATCTACCTGACCTTATCCGCAGGTTTCGCTAATTGCGGATGTTCATCGGTCCAAGAATCCCTTCTTGACGTAAAAGACTGATCGGGAGCTCTTATAAGTTTACTGGCATTTTTTCTCTGTTTCATGTTTTTTCTTCAGAAAGCCCCCGCGCAAAACCCACGCTGACCCATGATCCGGCCGGATATCTTATTTCGATTTTGGTTTTTTTTGTCCAGAAGCGGAGTTCATCTATCTCATCCCTGTCAAATTTGAAAGGGCAAATACATTTTTACAAAAAAACAATTCTTAAAAATATCTCAAAAACTTGAACTAACCAAAGTCTAAGATAAATTTAACGGTGGGGTCAGTTACAAAACTCAAAACCGATGCCGACCTGTCTGCGTGCCACGCACAGGCAGATGAAGGAGATTATGAAATTCAGCGTCCTACCCCGAGCGCCTGCGCCTCGGGGTTTTATCAAAATGAAACCGTTAAACTGTGCAGCCGCAAAATTTAAAAGCTAAGGAATTTCAAAGTTTATGAACACCCAATATCCAACACTCGATTTCCAATTGCCAATTGCCGATTGCCAATTGCCGAATTCTTCGCCGCAGGGACACAAAGGACATAAGGGACGCAAGGGACATATTATTTTTCGATTTGGAGATTTGGAGATTTGGAGATTTTATGATTTTAAAAACTTTCGCATTTCGGATTCGGCAAGCTCACCGCAGGCCGAACTCCCGAACTTCTCAATCATTTTCTCACACGAAGGCGCAAAGGCATCCCGATGTCTATCCGAGAATCGGGATAAACTCCGGCGCAAAGTTTTTTCTTCGTTCGATGGTGGATGTTCAATTTTGAGGGAATTGGCTTGAAAGACAAACAAAAAGAAAAAGGTATTCATGTCGTTGAAACACGGTCGGCTTTCGATCATATAGGCGAATCCGCGCTGGCATTTATGCGCGATATGATTGCGATGTTCGCAATGATGGGCGAGACGATTGCCGCTGTGGGCGACGCCTTGCGGAATCCGAGGAAAATTCGCTGGAGAGAAACTTTGTACTATATGGATGTGTGCGGAGCCGACGCCGTCCCTATCGTTGCCGTTCTCTGTTTCCTGATAGGGTTTATCATAGGAATGCAGTCTGCTTTGCAGATACATAAGTACGGCGGAGACATATATGTGGCGGACGCCGTCGGGTTTTCGATAGTGAAAGAACTTGGTCCTTTCATGGTCGCAATGATATGCACCGGGAGGGCCGGGTCCGCTTTTGCCGCTGAAATAGGGACGATGAAAGTTTCGGAGGAAATAGATGCGATGACCACAATGGGACTTGTTCCGAGTAGATTCCTGGTGGTTCCCAAATTCATCGCCCTGACGTTTGTAATGCCCCTGCTCACAATCATCGGAGATATTGCCGGGCTTCTCGGAGGACTTTCCGTGGCGATGATTAAACTTGGACTGCCTTTCATCGCCTATTATAACCGGACTTTTCAAGTGCTTCTTCCGAGACATTTTGCTGAAGGGCTAGTCAAAAGCCTGACATTTGCCGCCATTATCGCCGTGATAGGCTGTTGGCGCGGCTTTGAGTCCGGAAGCGATGCGCAGGGAGTTGGAAAAGCAGCAACATCGTCGGTGGTAACATCAATTTTCTTAATAGTCGTAGCGGATTTCGTAATCACAATGCTTGTAAATGTTTGGTTTTAGGGGAATGAGTTCAAAACCAAAAATTCTTGAAGTTTTTGACCTGACCGCCGGTTATGCCGGAGTTCCGGTTTTAAAGAATCTTTCTTTTTCAATTGATCAGGGGGAAATATTCGTAGTTCTCGGTGGTTCCGGTTGCGGAAAAAGCACTCTGCTTAAACACCTTATCGGGCTTTATACCCCTATCTCAGGCGAAATCTTGATAAAAGGACGAAGCATGGTACGCGCCGATCTCTCTGAAAAAAGAGAAATGATGAGAGGGTTTGGGGTTCTTTATCAATCAGGAGCGCTTTTCAATTCTTTCACGTTTGCGGAAAATGTCGCGTTGCCTCTTGAGGAGCTGACAAAATTTTCTCCCGGTAAGATCGCCAAAATTGTAAAAGAAAAATTAGGACTTGTCGGGCTTTCAGGTTTTGAAAACACAATGCCTTATGAGGCAAGCGGCGGAATGAGAAAAAGGGCCGGACTCGCAAGGGCAATGGCGCTTGATCCGGAGATTCTCTTTTTCGATGAGCCTTCCGCCGGGCTTGACCCGGTAAACGCGGCGAAACTCGACCTCTTGATACTCGACATAAGAGAAAAACTCGGCACCACGATGGTAATAGTCACACACGAGCTTGACAGCATATATGCCATTGCCGACAGAGCTATGATGCTCGACGGAGAAAGCGGATGCGCCATAGCTTTTGGAAACCCCCGCGAACTTCGCGAAACGTCCTCAGACCCAAGAGTAATCGCGTTTCTCAATCGCGCCGGACTCGCAAGATAAACCTAAGTTTTGC
>JAGVIF010000383.1 GCA_020056205.1 Lentisphaeria bacterium
CGACATACCGCTTTGGGTATGCCTCCGGTTTTGTGGCTCGTCTGAATTTCACAATCTCCTTCATCGGCGCTGGTTTTGACTTTTGCAATTGGCTCTTATGCAACAAAGATAGAGAAAAATAAATCATTTTATTGAAACCCCATAAGAAGAAATCCCAATCTTAAAACGAACCAGTCGCTTCAGTTCAACACAGGATTAAAACGCTACTCCGCTTCGCTACACGCGTTTAATCCTTATATGTTAGTGGTTCGTGCTTCTTTTTGGGTCGTATCAAGTGTCTGTCCGTTTATAGTGGTTTTACTGTTTAAAAAGTTTACTGGTGAAAATAGATTTGTCTGTTTGAACAACGATGAAATAAATTCCGTTCGTAAGATTTGAAACAGAAAAATCATTTGTAAAATATTCTTGAATAAATTGACCCTCTACATTGAAAAGTTTTATGCTTTTTATCTCTTGTTTTTCTATTTTTAAATGAACAGTGCTGTTTGCAGGGTTAGGATAAACTACTGATAGGAATTTTGATTTTCATGATGGTAAAAGATAGACCGGGGCTGTGAAAAATCAAGTCAGATCGTGCAAATTCGGGTCTTTTCTCGTCTCGGCGGCGGCCTTCGGGACGGAAAAAGCGGATTCTCCTCGGCTTAAGGGGAATTTGGCGGAAACGCCCCGGAAATCTTCCGGCTATGAATGCATCCCTCCCATCCCGGAGAACTCAGAAGTTTGCCAGGAACTCGTCGATGGGCACATAGGTGCGCTCGAATGGGATTTCGGCGGGCTGTGGCGGCGGCGCCTTTGGAACTTCCTCGCGCCACAGGCCACAGCACCTCAGGATTTTCTCTATCACATCCGCCTGGTCTTTTTCTTGATGAAAGCTATTATTTTCATCTGGCCGCCGCATTTGGGACACTTGAGCGGATCCACCTCGTAGACTTTTCCCGACGTGATACGCAGCCGGGATCTTCGATTTGATGAGAGCGGCCCAACGGGACCGGCATACTTTCTGGAAGTCGGTGTAGTCGTCACCAGAATCCACGACAAACTGCATATTACTGGCGGCGGATGCCGCCTCGCCCGGACGGGCAAGCTTCGCCTTCATTCCCCGGCTCTTGTTGGAATACCATCCATAATATCGTATCGTGTGCTCTCCGGTGTCCGTGATGTGCTGGGTGACCTCCGCAAGAAAGTCCAGCGGATCAAATATCTGGAAATTCCTGCTGAGACCCGCCCTCAAACTGTCGCTGTCCGAGTCGGGAAAGCTCCTGCAGTCCTGATGCTCGGCCCTGTGGACAACTTGCCCCGTGGGGGTTATCTTCACGATCCTGTCGAGACTAAACGGACAACGGGCTATATACTGCACAAGCCTCTCGATGGCATCGCCGTCTCATCTATGAGAACACTCCCGTCGACACAGTATTGAGGTTAACCTGATCCCGTGAGCCATTAGGGTATGCGCAAAAAAAGTTTTTGCGATTTTCGCAAAAATCTTTTTTCAGCAGACCTTATTTGAAGCTCGGCACGACGATTCCGCGGAGGATTATGTTCTGGCAGAATATGAAGACGAGGAGCGTCGGGATGGCGGAGACTACCAGCGAGGCCATGACAAGGTAGTTGGGATAATTCTGCTGGAACTCGTAGAGGAAGACCATCAGTGTCCACATGGACGGATCCTGGCATGTGAGGAAGGCGAACATGAAGGCGCTGTAGGCATACGAGAATGAACTGAGTGCGATGATCGCAAGGATTGGCTTCGTGAGAGGAAGCGTCAGGGTAGATCATCGCCTTGTCCATGACCTCTCCCAGCTTCACAGTCATCACGTGCGTGAATCCCTTGCAGTAAGGCTCGACTTCGGCAGTCTTTGAGACTTCCTCGTAGATATTGATCCACTCGGGCGGCAAGTCGCGGTAGTAGTCAATGTAACCGTATTTTTTGAGAAGGATGGGGCGTACGTACTGAGCCATGCCGTTCTCAACCATGGCCTTGACGCGGACCTTCTGCGCCTCGTCGCTGGTTACGAACTTGATGTACTGCCATGCGGCCTCCTGCCGCTCCGGCGGCGAGGTGCGGTTGATACCGAGGTAGTGACCGGCAATGAAACTCTTCACCGGACAGCCGGGACGGACTGGAAAAGCCGTCAGACTCCACTGGGTGATATCAACGTTGGTCACCTCGCCAAGGGTCATGATCTGCATTGCCGACTCGAAGCGGGCGCCCCTGGTGTTGTCGCTCGTCCCACGAGTGATGCCGTTATATATCCTGTTCTTGACGCCCTCTGCGGCAAGGGCGTATTTTTCACCGCAGATCGGACAGGTTGCGGTTCCTGCTTTCTTCATCTCGGGTGTGATGTCGAACTCCCTGTGGTCATGCGTCTTCAGGCATCTGAGCCACGACTGATTGGCCATCTTGCGATAGAACTCGAGCGCGGCGATTCCTCCCTCCTCATCGGTCACAAGCCGCCACTTGACTGCCGTAATGTCCTTCAGGCTTTTATGGCAGGTGGGGCACTCCTCCTTGTAGTTGGAGAATTCGCGGTTGTAGTCTTCGTCGTTCAGCAACTCGATGCCATACTCCCTGTAGTTGAAGAAGCCCGGCCTGATCTCGACAGGCTTTTTGCAGTCGGGGCATTCCTTGTAGCAACGGACAACCTGCGCCCCACCAGACCAAACGTATTGAAGGAAATGCCATCCCTTCGCCGGGTTCATGAGAAGAGCGAACCCGTAGACCGGCAACTGATCTTCCGGCGCTCCGGGCTCCTTCGAGGGAATGAAAGTCAGTTTTTTGCCCATCGTCCACAACTCGTCCCAATCCCTCGGCCCGTGCGAAGGATCGAGCCCCGCCTTCGTAAACAAATCCTTCCGGTACTGCAGGGCCATGAAGTAGTAGTTTTTTGCGATGGCGTATATGTTGCCGTCGCGGACGCAGAGTTCCCATATCTTGTCAGGTGAGTCTATGCCGGAATATTTTTCGCCCTTCGAGACAAAGTCCGCCTTGAAGCGGTCGTTGAGAGGAGCGAGGAACCCCTGATCAATGTAGTCGCCCACCTTCCGTCCGTAGAGGGTGAAGACATCCGGCGCCATGCCGCCAGCCACGGCGAGGAATTCGTTGCCCTCGGCGGCGGGACCCTGTATCTTGAGAGGCACGAGAACCTTGACCTTGATCTGCGGATTACGCTGCAGGAAAAGATCGAACACCGCCCGATCCGCCTTAGTCCCAACGTCCGTACTTCCCTTCGGAGGAACGTTCCACAGGTGCAGAGTCAGCTCCTTCTTCGGCGCTGAGGGCGCATCTGCACCGCACAGGACCGCGCATGAGCACAGCGCAAAAAGAACCGCGGACAGAAGAAGCAATCGGTGCCAGTATAAATTAATCATTTATTGTCAATATGATATGATAATATTATTGCGTTTTTCTCCGACCTTTTTTCCGTGATGTAAGTCTTCCTGAAACAAACTGGAGGCTCAACTTGAATTCGCCAACGAGGAACCCTCCCCATATCGCACCTCAATCCTAAAAATATCAAATGCAATAATATAACTGCAACCTATTTAATTGCAATGATTAATTTATACTGGCACCGTTGACC
>JAGVIF010000589.1 GCA_020056205.1 Lentisphaeria bacterium
CGACATACCGCTTTGGGTATGCCTCCGGTTTTGTGGCTCGTCTGAATTTCACAATCTCCTTCATCGGCGCTGGTTTTGACTTTTGCAATTGGCTCTATGTGTTACTCGCAGCCGCTATCGTCCCGAGCGAAGCCTCGGGATAGTCGTAATTGGGACTGCTTCAATTGCGATAGCGATTACGATAGTCGCTCTGCTGATTTAGGACGGATACATACTTTACTGAACTCTTACATAGTCTCAATGCGTTTCCTCATTCAACGATTTCGGAGCAAACGTTGATTTTTCCAAGTAAAAACCAAGATTTTCTATCCACTCATATATTTCTATTGGAACGGAATTTCAAACATTAGCTTTTTGTGGACGATCCCTACTATATACCGGCGGGAAGAATTTTCTAATATTTCACGACAGAGGTTTTGCGTTAAGGGAATATGGCATGGCCGAAGTTATTTTCACGGTGATTATAGTTCCTGGCGTTATTTTTTTATTTGATTGTATGAGGACGGTGTTGTCTATCTGCGGGGCGTCGTATGGTGTTCTGGCGATATATGTGTTTTGTCCTTTGCGTGAATCCACTATGGTTTTGATTTTGCGTCCGAGCATTTTTTGATTTAGTTCGAGGGATATTTTTTTTTGAGTCTCCATTAGAAGTTTCAGTCTCGCTTCGGCTACGGAGTCGGGGACTTGGCTGGGGAGGGAAAAGGCGCGTGTTCCTTTTTCCGGGGAATATTTGAATGCTCCAAGCCTGTCGAATTTTGTTTCCCTTATAAAAGAGAGCAGTTCTTCAAAGTCCTTGTCGGTTTCTCCCGGGAAGCCTGTTATAAAAGTTGTTCTGACGGCAATATGCGGTTTTATTGTTCTGAATTCTTCGAGGATTTTTTTTATCAGGCTTGAAGAGACTTTTCGATTCATTGCTTTGAGGATTTTGTCTGATATGTGTTGAAGAGGCAGATCGAGATAGGGGAGCAGGTGTTTGGCGTTTCTGAAACAGTCAATGAGTTCCGGGGTAATGTGGCGCGGATGGCAATACATAAGGCGTATCCAGAACTCGTGTCCGCAATCAATGGCGTCCATTTTTCTGATAAGCGAAACGATGCCGGGTTTGTATCCGGCGAGGTCGGATCCGTATCTTGCGGAATCCTGCGCGGTGAGGATTATTTCTTTAGAGCCGTTGGAGAGCAGATTGAGGGTCTCTGAGAGTATATCGTTTTGCCGCCTGCTTCGATGTTCGCCGCGTATTGCCGGAATGGAGCAGTAAGAGCATTTATTGGAACAGCCGTCGGAGATTTTGATGTATGCGTAGTGCGCGGGGGTGAGTTGCAGTCTTGGCGTTGCCGTGGTTTGCAGATATGAAGGGAGTTTGTTTATTGCGCCGTCAAGTTTTTTTTCGCCGTATAGAGAAAGGATTTTTTCCGCGATTTTTTCTATCTCGTCAATTCCGATTCTCAAATCAACTTCCCTGATGAGTTGCAAGTTTTCAGCCTTCGGATCCCATTGGTTAAGACAGCCGCAGAGAACGATTTTGCGTTCGTCTTTTTTTCTTCTCCAGTTCAGCGCCGAGCGGATGTGGAATTCTGATTCGTTTCTGGCGGAAGCGATAAAGGCGCAGGAGTTTATTATCATGACGTCGGCGTTTCGCGGCGAATTGGCGATGCCGATGCGGTTCTTTATCAAGACACCGGCGATGATTTCGCTGTCAACGAGGTTTTTGGGGCATCCGAGACTTGTTATATGAGCGTAAATCGGCATTTTTTCTATGTTTTTTTTGCAAAAGAGAAGATGGAGAGTACAGTACGGCTTTTTCGTTTAGCGCCCGTAGCTCAGCGGTAGAGCGGATGACTCTTAATCATTAGGCCGAAGGTTCAAATCCTTCCGGGCGCACCATTTATTTTTCATCAAGAATTCTGCGTATTTCCTCGGCTATGACGCTGATCCGGTGCGGTTTTGGGATAAAGCCCTTGGCGCCCTGTTCAAGGATATCGTTGACTTCCTCTTCCGAGACGTAGCCGCTGGACAACAATATTCTGGCGTTTGGATCAATCGCCCTGATTTGATAGAAGGCGCCGTGTCCTCCGAGTTTTGGCATTATCATGTCAAGGATGACAAGATCAATCTTTGACGGATTGCTTTTGTATATTTCGACGGCGTCAAGCCCGTTTTCAGCAAGTATGACGGTGTATCCAAGCGTTTGCAGCGCTTCTATCATGAAATCCCAAATGGCGTCCTGGTCGTCAACCAGCAGTATAGTCTCTGTCCCTCCCGGCAGTTTTTTCTTATTCAAAATTGACCTCCAATGTTTTTTTCATTGAATAATTGATTTTAATGCATAAAAAATAAAAATCAAGGTGTAGATTTAAGATATTTAGGGCTGGCCGCGCCCACAACCCAAAAGAATAAAGAAGGGGTTCAGCGTTCAGGGCGTTGCTATCAGGTTAAGGATATTTAAAACTGAATATCCAATAACGAACACGGAATATCCAATGTCCAAGTTTATTTCTGTCCTTCGTCGGTTGGAGATTGAGTGTTGGATATTGGGTGTTCAAA
>JAGVIF010000422.1 GCA_020056205.1 Lentisphaeria bacterium
CGACATACCGCCTTGGGTATGCCTCTGGTTTTGCGGCTTGTCTGAATTTCATAATCTCCTTCATCGGCATCGGTTTTGAGTTTTGCAATTGGCTCTCTATCTTAAAATTTTCTTTCTGATCCTGCTCCATGCGCTTTCAGGGATGTCGGCGCCAAAAATTTTGACGACTTCCGCGCCGAGTAGAGAGCCGTAATTTCCGGCAGTTTCGAGGTCTTTTCCGTTCAACAATCCGTATAGAAATCCTGACGCCCACATATCCCCCGCGCCGGTGGTGTCAACGGCCTCAACTTTCAAAGCCTTCACCGAAACTTTTTCGGATCCCCTCTTTATCATGGCGCCATTCGCGCCAAGTTTCACGGCCGCGACTTCGCATATTTCGGAAAGCGCGTCGAGAGATTTTTCAGCCGCGCCTCCATTTGAGAATGCCGAAGCCTCGTCTTCATTGGCAAAGACAATGTCAACATAGTCGGACAAGAGTTCCTTCAGCTTTTTTCCGGCGCTTTTAACGACTTCAAAAGACGAGAGATCAAGGCTTATTTTGCAGGAGTTTTTTTTCGCGCACCGGAGAATTTTGAGCGCGAGCTCCGGGTTGAAAAGGAGATAGCCTTCCATGTGAAGAAGATTAAACCCTCTGAAGTCCGACTCTGAAATATCCTTCGGAGAAAGAGTCATAGCCGCGGCGAGATCCGTCCTCATTGTCCTCTGCGAATCGCCGCTTATCATGCAAAGACAGCGCCCTGTTGGAAGAGAGGGATTTTTCTTGAAGTTCGAGATGTCTCCGCCCATTTTCGCGTAGCGCTCAATATAGAGACGGGCATTCTCATCGTTTCCGAGCATACCGAGAAACGCGGTTTTTACTCCAAGCTGCGACAATCCAAATATCGTGTTTGCCGATGAGCCTCCCGGCGCGATTTTGCGCGAGAAATCAATCTTCGACAGAATTTTGTCAAAGTCGTCTGAATTGACTAAACAGGTTCCGCCTTTTCCTCCGCCGGCGTGTCTTTCTATGAACTCATCTTTGACGTTGACGAGAATATCGAGAATAGGCGAGCCTGCTCCGATTACTTTAACGTCGTAAATATTCACTGAGTCATTTGATGTATTTTTTTGCGGCGGACTGGAGTTCTTTGATCTTATCCGTTTTTTCCCATGGAAATATGTTTCTTCCGAAATGTCCGTAGGCCGCCGTTTGCCTGTAAGACCAGCCGTTTTTGGAGGGATATCTGAGTTTCAATGTTTCTATTATGGCCGCCGGCCTCATGTCAAAGACTTCCCTGATGACTCCTTCAAGAGCCACATCATTTTCGATAGAGCCTGTCCCGTATGTGTCAACATTGATGCTCAACGGCTGGGCGACTCCAATCGCGTAAGCCACTTGGACTTCGCATTTTTCGGCGAGTTTCGCGGCTACAATATTTTTGGCGATATAACGGCACATATAAGCGGCAGACCTGTCAACCTTGCTCGGGTCTTTCCCTGAAAACGCCCCTCCTCCGTGCGAGCCTACTCCTCCGTAGGTGTCAACTATTATTTTTCTTCCGGTAAGGCCGGTGTCGCCGTGCGGGCCGCCCACTACGAATCTTCCGGTGGGATTGACATAATACTTCACTTTTTCTTTCATCAGTTCGGGGGGGATGATTTTCTCCGCGATCTTTTTTGTAAGGACTTCAAGGTCTTTGAGTTTCATATCCGGGGTGTGCTGATGGGAAAGAACAATGGCTTCAACCCCGACAGGCCCGCCGTTTTTGTATCTTATTGAAACTTGGCTCTTCGAGTCAGGCCTGAGAAAATGATATTTTTTGGGTTCTGTTTTCCTGAGCCTGGCAAATTCTTCAACTATTTTGTGCGCATAAAGTACCGGCGCCGGCATCAGTTCTTTTGTTTCATTGGAGGCGTATCCGAACATCATTCCCTGGTCGCCGGCGCCCTGCTCCTTGTAAAGTCCCTGCCCTTCGGTTACGCCTTGCGAGATATCGGGAGACTGCTGGTGAATGCAAATTAACGCTTTGCAGTCATCGGCGGAAAAACCAACTTCTCTGTCATTGTATCCTATCTCAGAAATCACTTTTCTCACCACAGCTTCCCAGTTGACACGACTCTTGGTCGTTATTTCTCCCGAAATCACAACAATATCCGTGGTAACAAGCGTTTCGCACGCGACGCGGCTGGCTGGGTCGTCTTTGAGACAGGCGTCAAGAACTGCGTCCGAAATCTGATCGCAAATCTTGTCCGGATGCCCTTCCGAAACTGATTCCGATGTGAACACATGCTCAGCATGAATTTTGCTCATCGCTTAACACTCCATTATTTATTTTTGAAAGCGCCTACTGTATCATTCGTTCTTCTTTTTTCAAGCCGTATCTGAAGGAGCTATACTCTATAAGGCTTAAAATTGCGCATAGACGAGTTAGATTGCGGATTGGATTTTTTCGTTCCGACTGATGGGCGATATGAATATCGTCCGAAGAA
>JAGVIF010000283.1 GCA_020056205.1 Lentisphaeria bacterium
CTTGGGTATGCCTCTGGTTTTGCGGCTTGTCTGAATTTCATAATCTCCTTCATCGGCATCGGTTTTGAGTTTTGCAATTGGCTCTTTTATGAAAACAACGATGAAATTAGGCCAACAACTCCCTGTGATTCGCTCGATGGGGAATTTAATTTTCGATCCGGTGTGGGCATTGAACAAGCACAAATCCGGCAACTGCGAACTTCTCCACGTCATTTCCGGTTCCGTGGATGTCGTCTTTGAGCGGAAACGGATCAAAGCTGGGGAAGGCGACACAATTCTCATTCCTCCTAAGACAATGCACAGGGATGAGTTTGATTTTGCCAAGGGGCTTAAGGTGTTCATGATTCATTTTTCCTGGGCGTGCGAAGAAGATTATTTCTCTCGCATAATGCGCAAGCCCCTCACCGGGCTGTCAAAAACCTCAAAAGAATCTATCGCGAAACTGATACAGCAGTTTCGTTGCGGCTTCACAAGCGGAAACGGTCACGGCCTTATCATGAGAGCCCATCTGTGCGAAATACTTATGAGAATACTTGCTATTGTCGAACAGAGAAAAGACAAAGACAGCGGACAGTCCGAAAAAATGAAGACAGAGAAACAACATCGAGATTGGGTTGTGAGCGGAGTGAAATCATATCTGGAGGAAAATTACTCGCGTCCGATGACGCTTAAAAAAATAGCAGGACACGTCAATATGAGTCCATTTCATCTTTGCCGCATATTCAGCCACGAAAATGATTTCACAATCTTCGAGCGCCTGACACAGCTCAGAATGAGCAAGGCGCGCTCCCTGCTCGAGGAGGGAAAGCTCTCAATTTCGGAGATAGCTTACGCCGTCGGGTTCAAGAACAGTAATTATTTTTCAAAGGTTTTTCATCGCTATTTCGGTTTCCCCCCAAAAAAAATATACAGAAAAAAATATTCCTTCAAAATGACTTGCGCAACCGGCTCCGGCAATTGAATTTTCCGGGAAAAACGTTTGAAAAAATGTTAAATTACACGCTCCAGGCGTTCAATTTATTTTCTATGTAGGCTATTATTTTTTCATGTTCTTCTTTTCCGCTGGTTTTTACGCGGACGGCCTGGGCGAAATCGAAATAAATATTTTTACATTTCCCGACAGCGCCGAAATCTTTGAAAAATTTTCCTGTCCCCCAGAAATCAGTTTTAAGAGCGAACGGTATGATAGGAGCGCCTGTTTTTTTTGCGAGTTTCACTCCGATGCTGTTGAATTTTTCCGGAATTATTTTATTCATTCTTGTAGACTGCGGAAAGATTATGGGAGAGAACCCTTCCGCAATAAGAGAACTGCCATTTTCTATCACTGCTCTGAAGTCATCGCGCGGATTTTGTCTTCCTACCGGCACATGTCTCAACGATTTCATAACAACTCCAAAAAAAGGATAGTCTAAGAGATCCTGTTTGATTACAAACACCGGTCTTTTGTCGGGCAAAATTATCCCGGAGAGGGCGTAAGTTTCAAAAACACTCATGTGATTTCCGATAAAGACGACAGGTTCTTTGCATTCGCGGAAGTTTTCCAGCCCTGTTATATGCAGTTTTGCTCCGCATTTTTCAGCGGCGCATATTGTTTTATACCCTTGTTTCGCCCATTTTTCGTCATTGAATCCGCCTCTTTTTGCGATTTTCGCGCTTTCAAGAGTGATGCGCAACAACTTCCAGTAGAAATGCAATGTCCTTGTCAGGCTCAAATTCGCGCTGAAATGGATATTCAAATCGCTTGGAGTAACATACGTATTGTTGGCAAAATATCTTTCCATCTTGTTCAACCGCCCTTTGGTTTGTAAATATTTTAAGAATCTAACCCCAATGCGAGGCAGGCGCAACCCAAAAGAGTAAAAAACGGGTTCGGGGTTCAGGGTTCAAAGGTTCAGCGTTCAGGGGTCAGCGACCGACAAAATGAAACTTAAATATAAAGGACATAAGAGACAAAAAGGACCAAAGGGACAGCGATAACGATAATAACAAAAATCTTTGCGGTTAAGTTTCAGGAGAGAAAGCAATAAGTAAAAAAATCAGCGTTTTGCGCGTCTCTCCATTTTACGCCGCAAGCGTGGAGGGTCACGCTCGCCGTGGCCGGTTATTTTTTTCGCGGTCGTCGCCTTGCCGAGCGAAGCGACGCTTGCCGAAGGCAAAAGGACGACCCTCCATTTTTACGCCCGTTTCGGGCGTGGACGTGGAGAGTCGGACTTGTCCGACCGGGAATTGGAGTTCTGCAATTACCTCAATAAAACGATCCCGATAGCGATACCGACCCCAACCCGAATGGCGCTAAGTTAAGGCCTATGCCAAACAAGTAACTCGGGTCTATTGACCCGAGAGTCGCGGGTCAGATAGACCCGCGCTACTTCAAGCGGAGCACAATTTTTTTTGACTTGAAAAAGGGTCTACGGAAATTATACTCTATAAGGCTTAAAATTGCGCATAGACGAGTTAGATTGCGGATTGGATTTTTTCGTTCCGACTGATGGGCGATATGAATATCGTCCGAAGAA
>JAGVIF010000331.1 GCA_020056205.1 Lentisphaeria bacterium
CCCGGCGTAAATATTCACCGAAAGGACCTGTCTGCGTGCCTGCCTGAGCGAGAACGCTCGCAGTCAGGCGGGCACCTGCCTACCGCCCCAGCGGGGCAAGCAGGCGCACAGGCCAAGGCGGGGTTTGGTGAATATTTACTCAACAAGCTCGGCGTGGAGGGCTTTCTGGGCGCGCTCGAAGTCTTCGCGCTGAACTATGAACTGAATATTGACCTGACGCATGCACTGATCAAGGGCGAGGACATTCACATTTTCATTGGCGAGGGCTTTCGCGGCTCTATGGAGGAAGCCCGGGATTCTCATATTGCTTCCTATTACTGAAATTATCGCGACTTTTTCGACATCAACTTTGGCTCCTGCAAATTCAGCTTTTATTCCGGCGACGCATTTATCTATTCCCTGGCATTTTTCCGATATGTAGTGAGTTATGGTGTTGGCGTTGGTGTTTTTTGCGATATAGCTTATGTTGTTGTCGAAGAAATACTTGAGAAGTCTATGGTCATATCCGCTTTGGCCGACCATTTCCGAGTCGAAGACCTCTATTGCAATTATGTCTTTTTTGCCGCATATCATCTCGACTCTTGGAACCGGGGAAGTATAATCTCTGCTTATAATTGTTCCCGGATCGTTCGGCTCAAATGTATTCTTCACTCTGATTGGAATATCGCTGTGTTCCATTTCTTTTGAGGCTTTTGAGTGTATCGCCTCCATTCCGAGGTCGGCAAGCTGGTCGGCCATATCGAAATTTGTCGCCCCTATTATTTTCACCTTTTCCGTTCCTATAAGTTTCGGGTCGCCGGTGCTCAGGTGAAACTCTTTATGGATTACGCCCTCCGCCGCGCCGGTTATGACCGCTATTTTGCTGAAAGTTATATCGCTGTAACCTCTGTCGAAGCGGGTCATTATGCCTTCTTCACATTTCACATAACCTGTCGCAATCGGCAACGAAACGGTAAAATCCATGCCTTTGAAAGATTTTGCTATTTCCTCATTAAAGGGAAAAGTTTCTTCCTCTTTCCAACCCGTCAGGTCAACAAAGACCGCGTTGACGCCTTCGCTTTGAAGTATAAGCGTGGAATTATAAGCGCTGTGGGCTTCCCCTATCGCGCTCAGAAGTTCTCTTGTCGCAGGCAGGTAATCTGACGGGCGCAGATGTCCGAAAGAACGCAGTTTTATGAGGTCTTTCAAACATGATTTTATGCCGTCTATGCGCTCGTTGACAAACTCTTCCGCTTTTTTGAGGTCCAGTCCAAGATTTTCAAACCCCGCATTTATTTCCAGCATTTTTTTGCGGACATCCTCAAGATATTTCTGCCATCCCTTATCTCCGTCTGCGAATTTCGCATATACTCCGGGCTGTCCTGATTTTTTGTGTTCGAGCAAGATGTCTGTTATCCCGCCGTATGCCGAAACCACAAAAATTCTGTTGTATAAATCCGCGCCTTTGCGGTTGCCGATTATTATATTTTTCATGACGTCGGCAAATTGGCTCATCGAAGCGCCGCCTATTTTTTCCACCGTATGTTTTTTCTCATTCATTATTTTAAACTCCGCGATTAAATGTCTTCCACGCGAAACAGAATCACCTTTGATTTTACGCAGTTCAATTTTTCAATTTCGCAGATGGACTCCATTAAGAGCCTTTCGTTCGCAAGATGCGTTAAAATTGTCAGGGAAACGGAATCTTCCCCTTCCTTTTCAGCCTGTTTAATGCTCGATATACTTATGTTTTTAGAGCCTATTATTGATGAAATGGAGGCTATGACTCCTGGCATGTCGGAAACCCTGATTCTGAGGTAATATCTTGAGTTCACCTCATTCATTGGAATGATATGGCGAAACTGTTTTCCTATCTTGAAAGCGGGGACGCGTCTATGCGAGCCAAACTTCAGGTTCAGGCATACATCAACTATGTCGGCCACGACCGCGCTCGCCGTGGCATCTCTTCCGGCCCCTCTCCCATAAAAAAGAGTTTCTCCAACCGGATGCCCTTTGATTTGGACGGCATTATATACGTCCGACACGTTTGCGAGCATTGAGTCCTCGGGGATTAGGGCGGGGTGAACTCTTATCTGGACATCGTCGTCCTGCTGTTTTATAATAGCGAGGAGTTTTATTTTATATCCGAATTCGGCGGCAAATCTTATATCTTCGAAGGAAATTCCGCGTATTCCCTCTTTATAAACCGGCTCAATTCCAAACCATTCACCGTAGGCGAGGGAAGCAAGAATGGCGGCTTTGTGGACGGTGTCGGTTCCGTCAATATCGAGCGACGGATCGGATTCGGCATAGCCTAATCTTTGGGCGCTGTCGAGGACGCAGTCAAAGTCCGAACGGTCTTTTTCCATTTTAGACAAAATGAAATTGCATGTGCCGTTCAGTATTCCGTATATCCTCTCTATTTTATTGCCGACAAAACCTTCCCGCAGGGCTTTGATTATGGGGATGCCGCCCGCGACGCTCGCTTCATAATATATGTCGGCCTTTGATTTTTCCGCGGCGGCGAACAATTCTTTTCCATGTTCGGCAAGCAGGGCTTTGTTGGCGGTAACCACAGGCTTGCCTTTCTTGAGCGCCTCCAAAATAAGATTTTTGGCGAATGACGTGCCGCCGATAAGCTCCACGATGACATCGCATTCGTCAATTATTGACATTGCGTCATTTACAAAGGTTTCTCGTGAAATTTTTAATTTTCCGTCTCTGGCGGAGTCAATATCGGCAATTCTATGGACAACCGGCCTTATTCCGGTTCTGCTGGCAATAATATCGCCGTTGTCCAGCAGGCATGACACCACGCCGGTTCCCACGGTTCCGAACCCCGCAATTCCTACTTTTACCAACCTATCCATTCCGCAATCTCCATTTTCGCATTTTCAAGGCGGAAAGATACACTTTAAATTTCACAATTCAAAATACGGCGGCCATTTTTTGCGCGCGTTCAGTGAACTATGTTTTATTCGTAGTCGTAATCGCTTGGGATAATCGCAAAAGTAGTCGGAATTCAGCGTATTTCCTCCTTTGAAACTTCACCGCCGATGAACACCGATTTTATCAATTTAGTTTCATTTTGATAAAACCCCGAGGCGTAAGCGCTCGGGGTAGGACGCTAATTTTCATTAAACGTTAAGGTCTGAAACATGCGGGCGGACATCAACGGCCTTCCTATGTTTTTGGTAGTAAGCCTTCAGGTAAGCCTTACTCTCCGGCTTTTGCCGGTAAGCCTTCATGCGAGCCTTATACTTCGGGGTTTGAGAGTAAGCCCTCTGGTAAGCCCTTACGTAAGCCTTCCTCTCAGGCGTTTGATGGTAAGTCTTCCAGCGAGCCTTCCCTTCCGGCGTTTGCCGGTAAGCCTTCTGGTAAGCCTTCAGGCGAGCCTTCCCCTCCGGCGTTTGATTGTAAGCCTTCTGGTAAGCCTTCCGGCGAGCCTCAACCTCTGGCCTTTGCCGATAAGCCTTCTTTCGAGCCTTACTCTCCGGCATTTGATGGTAAGCCTTTTGGTAAGCCTTCTGCTTCGGCGTTTGCTGGTAAGCCTTCATGTAAGCCTTCCGACAGACCGGCGAGCATATCGAGCCAATTTTGCGCCGCGCCTCGAACTGTCTCCGGCATATTACGCAGACGTTAAACACAAGTTCACCCATCCTCCTTATGAAACTGGCGCTTTTTTCGGGGTCGGTATCAGAATCGGTATCGATTTCAGATTTCCGATTTCAAAAACCTTTTTTAGCCACCCTTCGACAAGTTCGACTCCTTCGGCAAGCTCAGGGCAGGCAAGCTCACCGCGAACAGGCTCACTGCGGGCAAGCTCAGGGCAGGCGAATTACACGAAAAAACACGAA
>JAGVIF010000495.1 GCA_020056205.1 Lentisphaeria bacterium
CCGTCGCCCCCAAAACCGTCCTTGAACCCTTCCTGGAAAACGAGAAAGCTTACATCATCCACCACCTTCGCGTAAGTCCTTCCGGTAAGCGAAAGCTCCCTCATAGACTGCTGGGCGAGAACAGGCGAGGCTTCAAATTTTCTTATCGCTGAAATATGTCCCGGCGTCGCCCTGCCGAGCCTGTCGCCGCATCCGATGGTGGTTTTTCTTTTTCTCAATGATATTGGAGCCGTCCATTGGAAAAATTTTCTGAGTTGAATGGCGTTTTCTTCGGAAAAAGGGGATTTTCTCGCATAAATTCCACTTCCGCTAAAACTTTCTCCTGCGAATTTCGCAATCATTCCATTCTTCTTTTCAGAAATCCCCAGTATAAATTTTTCCGTGTCTGCCGCCGCAATCATCACAAGGCAATCCCCTGCCCTGTGTACGGAGCGCGGGTATATGCGGCAGTCCATTTTATCCACGGATACGGCGAGCGCGGAGGCTATCTTATCTTCGGGATATTTTATAAGTTCCGAGAAAAGCGACAACGTTTTTTTCACTGTTTTCTTTTTTCCTCCTCAATGTGGTTTATCCGCGTTTTTTCCTTTGATGCAATCCGCAACCCCCTGATGAGCAGCACGACCTGCTCGCCGCGGGGCATTTTTCGGCCGAAGCGCAAGCGGACAGCGGAGAGCTTCCGTCTATCGCGCTGAAAGACGAAAATATTTTCTTTGCGACGCCGGAGCAATTCCGGCATTTGGCAGTTCTCTCATCCGCTTTCGCGAGTCTTTCGAAGACCTCGCCACACTTTTCACATTTGTATTCAAAAATAGGCATTGATTGAAAAGTAGTCTGAATTTTCGATTTTTAACAACGAAATACACGAAACACACGAAAAAATTTTAGATTTTTAAATTGCGCAATCATCCAATTATCGACACTTTGATACTCTGACACTTTGACACTCCCTCAAAACCCACGCTAAAGTCGAAGATCCCGAGCCGCGGGGCCTCGGGGCTGTGAACTCCAACAAATCACGTCCCGATGTCTATCCAAGAATCGGGATGAACTCCAACAAAATCAGGTTTAAGTGTTAGGTTTTAAGTTTTCTACTTTCTACTTTTTTCACTTCCGAACTTTAGAACTTCTCCTTTGAACTGCCGCGTTTTTCGGGGTCGGTATCGAATGGCGCTAAGTTAATGCGCATTTCGAGGTAGCGCGGGTCTATTTGACCCGCGACTATCGGGTCAGATAGACCCGAGTTACTTTTTCGAAATCCCTAACTTAGCGGCATTCGATTCCGATACCGATTCCGACTTCGAGACGATATTTAACCCGTCAACATTGAAATTTCTTAACTTAAACTTATTTGACCGAGGCCAGAAGCAATCCCGAAAAGACGAGGACGAAAATTGCGACCGTTTCAATAATACCGATGGCTACCATGTCGTTCGCAAAACCCTTTTCGGTCTCCGCAAATGAATCACAGCATCCTGCGGCGGCACATCCCTGTTTCCACGCGGAAAGACCGATCGCCGTGCCGCTGACAAGCCCAATCGCGATAAACAGGGGCCACGACTGAATGGCGGTGTCCGACGAAAGTTTCGCATTTATGAAAAGCATAAGAAGCATTCCATAAATTGTCTGCGTGAGCGGCGCTCCGCCGAAAATGACAAGCTGGGTAAACGGCACGGGTTTGTTCTGTACGTAACATTTTTTCCATGCGCCGATTGCGGCGGAACAGGAAGCTCCCGCTCCAAAAGTTGACCCTATTGCCGAAATAGCCATTGCGGAAATCGCGCCTGCCTGCGCAAGCGCCTTCATTAAATCTGCATCCATAACACCTTCTCCTTTAGTTTTATTTATATTGGGGATTATTGTTTTTCTTAAACGGCCTGTATTCCGTTCCCGACCACTGGAGTCCCATGTGATTTGAGAACTCAAGCGTGTTAAGCCTTATCGCATGAACAAGAACACCGATCAGGGACATTATTATATTAAGCGTATGTCCGACAAACAAGGCGAAAATCATTACTATCACGCCTACGAAAGGTATATTAAGAGCCTGTACGCTCATACTGTTGAAACTATCGGCGATGCAGTACGTTGCCATTCCAAGGGCGAAAAGCCTTATATAGGACAGGACATCTCCTAAGCTTCCTATCAGATTGAACGGAAAATTCAGCGCCTCACCTATGTCTTTCCAGTTGATCCCGAAGAGGCAGATAAGAAGGAGTCCGATGGAATAGAGAGACGCTACAAGATACGCGGGGAACGGCCACAGCTTCACCATAAGTTGAACTATGGTGAAGAAGTTGCCCCAGATCAGAAGCGCCCAGCCGAGTTCGCCGAGACACTTTGTGCTGTTTATGGCAAGAATCGCCTTCCAGACTCTCGCGAGGGAAAGGTGCGACGCCGCAATGACGAAGCAGACGAGTTGAAAATTAGCGTCTTTTGTTTCCGGATTGGTAAGCGGGTCAATCCCCCGCATGAACTGCGGAAGATGTCTGGACGGAATGGCGAAAAAAACGCCGCTCAAAATTCCCCAGACAATCGTGCTGAGGCTTAAGACGATGGAAAGGTTGATTGGCAGTCTGAACTTCTCTTCTTTTAGTCTGAATTTCGCGAAAATCGAGGCAAACAGAAAGAGAAGTCCGTAACCGGCGTCGCCTACGATAATCCCGAAAAATATGGTGAAGAAAAAAAGAAAACAGACGCTTACATCCCACTCGCGATAGCCGGGAGAAAGGCCTATGAATTCAAAAATAGGACGCACTATTTTGAAAATTTTCGGGACAATTATCAGAGTCGGAATATCGGGATCGTCGCACCGGGGGTCTGAAATCAGAAGTCCCCACTTGAATTTCGCCGCGCTCTTTCTTAGTTTTTCGATCGCGGCAACCGGCATATAACCTTGGATATAGGCTAGCTCTCCTTTCCCCTCCATGCCGTCGCGGTTGATTACGAATTCAAGTTCCTCCGAAATTTCCGCCTGATATTCGAGAAGCTCCGGGAGGCTTTTCGCGAGATGATCGAGGCGCGCTTCATTTTCAAGCATTTCAGTTTTGCGGTCGGCTATTATTTTCTTCACTTTCGAGAGGGAAAAGTTCTCCGGAATTTTTACGGTGGGAAGCGTTGACGTGTCGAGAGCCTCCTTAGAAAACACGGCGAAGTAGAGTTCATTTTTTTTGCGGTTTATGATTTTCACCGCGGCTTCGGCGGGAATTTTCTCCAAATCGCCCCGATCGCCCGCGCAGAGATAAATATGAATGCCGGCGCTTTTCAGGTTTTGCATGAGGTCGGGCGAGAAATCGCCCCACGGCAAAAGTTTTTCAAAAATTCCGTTGAATACAAAAAGGTCTTTTCCTATCTCTGAAATTCTGTCCGTTATCTCAAGGGTTCTTTTGGCAATATCGCCGGCGTTTGAAACATCGGGCAGGGAAGCCGGCGGCGCAGCGCCGGCGTTTTTTTTACGCGAGCGGAGTATTCCTGCTGCTCTTGTGAGACCGGAAAGGAGATTCTCAAGCGCGGCTCTGTCATGCGAATCCTGTTTTTTTTCGATTTTTACATGCAGTATGCCAAGTTCGCGAAGCCTTTCGAGAGTTTGAGATTTTTCTGCGGCAACGCAAAAAACCGCCGTTTTTTTCATTTTTACGATCATGCGGCTTTCTCCTGCATTTTTTTCTTTGCCATTTTAGAGCGGCATACGCCGGCGGTATCCTGGTCCCCAAGGTAAATCTGAATTATCCGTATGTTTTCCCTTGTCTCCGGAATTTTGATTTTCTCGAAGAGATTGACCCTTTGGCTGGTTATTCTCAACTCTTGCGAAATCAATTCAATCTGTTTTTTTATGATATCTTTTTCGACCTGAAAAGAGATGCTCTTCCTCATGAATTTCAAGGCGTCGTCGAGGGCGGGCGGAGTGGTGAAAAGATTATATTCAGCCTCCTCAAAAACTATTGATTCAAAGACAGAAACATCAAGCCCTGCTATATTCGCCTTTGATGTTACAACATCCTTTATAACAAGGACTTGAGAAAGCATGGATGACACGGCGGTGTCCGAAAAAATTTCAAACCACGCTTCCATTTCTCCGAAGAGTTTTTTCTCTCCGCCAACGACAAACGCCATCTTTTCCCCGCATTTGCGTATTTCGAGCTGAAGCTGTTGTTTCTTCAACTGGAGGGTCGGAAGAAAACGCTGAAACTGCTTCAGCGAATCCCGCTGGCTCTTTAATTCACTTTTTGTGAACTTTATTTTCGGCATGATCTCAAAGCCTTTCGCAATTGGCTCGGTTAAGATTTTTTGGGCCAGAATTTATCAAGCAAAGCGGTCTTCACGCCGGTTTCGGTTCCTTCAAAACATTCCGCAAGAGTTTTCCAGCCAAGATCCAATGCGTCTTCCAACGCGATATTAACTGAAAGATTCATCATCCTTTCTTCAAAAAGTTTACCGTATTTCAGGAGTTTTTTGTCCCATGCGCTCATCTGAAAACCCATTGACTGCTTCTCCAGCGTCTCCTTGAATTCGGCGTAAAGCCTTATCATTGTGTCCATTATAGCCCTGTGGTCGTCTCTGGTCTTGCCGTTGACAAGCTGTTTCAGGCGGCTGAGCGATCCGAACGGCTCTATCCTGCCGTTTCTCAGATAGAATTGTCCTTCCGTTATGTAACCGGTATTGTCAGGGATAGGATGAGTAACATCGTCCCCGGGCATTGTTGTAACCGCGAGGATTGTTATTGAACCTGCCCCCTCGAAATCAACCGCTTTCTCGTATCTTGCCGCGAGCTGGCTGTATAAATCACCCGGATATCCGCGGTTGGATGGGATTTGTTCCATTGTTATCGCTATTTCCTTGAGGGCGTCGCTGAAATTAGACATATCCGTAAGCAAAACAAGAACCTTCCTGCCTTCGATAGCGTATTTTTCCGCCACGGCAAGCGACATGTCAGGGACAAGCAAACACTCAACCACCGGGTCCGACGCCGTATGAATAAACATCACCGAGCGCGACAGGGCGCCGTGTCTGTCGAGGGTCTCCCTGAAAAACAAATAGTCGTCGTATTTAAGCCCCATTCCTCCAAGTATTATCATATCCACTTCCGCCTGCATTGCGATTCTCGCAAGAAGCTGATTGTATGGTTCGCCGGCGACGGAAAAAATCGGGAGCTTCTGCGATTCGACAAGAGAGTTGAATACATCTATCATTGGGATTCCGGTTCTTATCATCCGCCTCGGTATTATCCTTTTTGCCGGATTAACCGACGGGCCGCCTATCTCAATCATGTCGTCTTTTATCGGCGGACGCGCATCCCTCGGATTCCCTGAGCCGTCAAATATCCTGCCGAGAAGATTCGCCGAGCCTGACACTCTCATAGGAGAGCCGAGAAAACGCACCTCATCGCCGGTGGATATCCCGCGGCTGCCCGCGAAAACTTGCAG
>JAGVIF010000527.1 GCA_020056205.1 Lentisphaeria bacterium
CAACAAATAAAATGCGAAATCCGTTCGTAGTAGCGCAATTTATTGCGCGTTATCAAGAACGGCGTATAAATTTGCCTACTACAAACAAAGCGATACCAACCCCGAACGAAACAAAAATACATAACAGCAGTGCGGAAATGCGAAAGTAAAGAATTAAAAAAAAAGTCAGGATTCAGGGAAAATATTATGTTTATTTTAGGCATTCACGTTGGCAGGCATGATTCAGCCGCCTGTCTTTTCAAAGACGATGAACTTGTGGCTTTCTGCAAGGAGGAACGGCTGACGCGCGAAAAAAACTGCGGCAAGAAGTTTAAGCTTCTCAGCATTGATGAGGTTCTTAGAATTGCCGGAATCACGCGCAAGGATATTGACGCCGCAGCCCTCTCCCGTTATCATATTCCCGCTGTATGCTATCGCCGGAGGGATCGCTTCTTCGTGGAAAAATTCCGCGAAATTCGCGGCAAAGAAAGCAACCGCAAACTTTTCCGTGAAATGACAACCCAACATGAATACGATGAGAAAAAACTGATCAATGAGGACGCGTTGCGAAAATTCCTCAACGTGCGCAATGACACGGAAATATTTTTCACAAACCATCATTATGCCCACATCCTCGGCCTCCTCAAGTGGACGACGTGGCCGGATGAGGCTCTTTTCGTCAGCTGTGACGGCGGCGGAGACTACGCCTATTACACGGCCTACTATCTGAAGGACAACAAGCTTGAGTGCTTATGCGGCGCCGACCTGCCGACATTCGACAAACCACAGAACGAAGGCGCTTCGATTGGACTTGCATATTGTTCCATCACCGAACTTCTTGGTTTCAGACCAAACCGACATGAAGGCAAAATAACCGGACTCGCCGCATTCGGAAAGCCCGTCGCCGGCGAACAAATCCGCGCCTTCTTCAAAATCAACGCCAATGACAGCACAATTGACTCCGATATAAAATCACGCTGGGAATTGCAGGCTGAATTGAAAAAAATCTCAGACAAACTCTCACGGGAGGACATGGCCGCCTCAATTCAGTACGCGACAGAAAAAGTCGGCGTTGACTGGGTTAAGACATTGCTCGCGCGTCGTCCCGCAAAATACATCGGGATGAGCGGCGGAGTATTCAGCAACGTCCTCCTGAACCAGCGCGTCAGCGAAATCCCCGGCATAAAAGAGACATTTGTTTTTCCCGCAATGACGGACGACGGCCTTCCCGTCGGAAACTGTCTCGCATATCTTATCAGCAAAAATGGCATCGCCTCTTTGAACCGCTCCTACCTGAAAGATGTCTACTACGGTTATCCCTATACGCCCCAAAACTTGGTGGATGCCGCAAGAAAACAGAATTTTGCAGTGAGGGAAGATTTGAAGATTGACTCTTCCTGCGCCATTCTTCTCCAAAAACATGCCGTAGGCGCGATTTTCGCGGGCCGCATGGAGATGGGGCCGCGGGCGCTCGGCGCAAGAACTATCCTGGCGAATCCTTCCCGGCGCGGCATCAATGATTCCCTTAATCAACGCTTGGAACGGACGGAATTCATGCCGTTCGCGCCTTATGTTTTAGACGTTGACGCTGAAGAAGTATTTGATATCAACGACGCCAACCGGATCCCCTGTCGGTTTATGACGATTACGGTGAATGTCAGGGAAAAATACCATGATGTCATTCCAGCCGTAGTGCACGTTGACGGAACAGCGAGACCCCAGATCGCCTATCGTGAAGACAACCCGCTATACTACGACATTCTCAGCGAATTCAAGAAGCTCACCAAAATCCCATGCCTTGTCAACACCAGCTTCAATGTCCATGAGGAGCCTATAATCAATACCCCGGAAGAAGCCCTGAAAGCTCTAAAGGATAACAGAATTGATTTCTTGGTCTGCGAAAAGGCAATTATTGCCAGAAATAGTGAATTTTTCGCGTTGCTGGAGTAAATATTCACTGGGCCTATACGGTAGCCGTTGAAAGAGAAGATTGCAAAGCCTTTCAAATCAAAAGAACACTAGCCAAAAAAAAGAATTCCAAAACAGCAATATTTTCAACGCTTCTCATTCATCATCAATCACTTCGCTATACTGGCACCAATGCCGTTAACTTAAGCACAAATCGTTTGTAATCAAAGCATAGCAACTTATTTGCTATTTTTCTGGATTTTTATTTGTAATGAATAATA
>JAGVIF010000224.1 GCA_020056205.1 Lentisphaeria bacterium
AAAAGACAATGAACCGTATTGATTTTGCATTTTTCTTTTGTATAAGTTCAGCAAAGGACGGGGTTTGCTGAACTTATACCTTGCGAGCCCTCCGATGGCGTCTGCAACGGCGCGGTTTATGAGTTCTGCAATTGGCTCTAAGTTTTTGATAATAAACGATGCGCCTACGCCGCGCTGCTCAAACGCAAAATGTAGGTTAATAATTCCTGAAATTTTTCTCATCCGGAAATTTTACGAGAATATTTTTCAATTTCAATGTTTTATCTCTGAAAAACCATGAATAGAAAAATTTTTCCACGCTTTCGCGGGCTGGTTCGCGGACAATATTAACGGCATTTGGGCTAATACCCCTTTGAAAGGCAAATTTAGAGAGAGTTTTCTTCATCTCATCGAGTTTCGCCTTTTCTTTTGTTATCAGGTATCCCCCTGAATAAAATGCTTTAATCGAGCCGGTGTCAATGGCGGGAGGTCTCAGTTCAATCGGAGGCGCGTCTATAAAAAGTATTTCGCCGCGATACCGGATTTTCCATTTCTCCCGCTCCGATGAAACTGTGTAGGTATATAAAACATTGAATTCGAGGGAATAATCAGCCTCGGATTTTACTGTGAACCATTTGTAAAAAGGAATGCTAAACTCCTTTATCTCCTTCTGTTCAAGCTTTTCTGTGGTGTTCCTCTCCGCAAGTTCCAAATTCGAAAGCTGATTCAAAAATTCGGTGTTATCCCATATTTCCGTTATGGCAATTTTTTTTACCAACGGACTGCGGTTTTCCCACAGGTAAACGCCAAGAGACAAGGTGAATATTATCAGTACTGCTCCGACCAAACAGCCGAACTTGAATTTATTGCCGCTAATCATTTATTTTATTTCTTCCACGCGGATCTTTTGAGTCTTTTCGTTCTAAAAAGAATCTTTCCCATGATTCAGATTTGTCATGAATTTTTTAAGTTCATCGGCCACTATTTCCATAGATTTGCGACGGTCGGAGGGAACTTTGGCAAGGCATTTTCCGCATATTATCTCATCGAATTCGAAAGGAATATCACTTCTGAATTTTCTGATAGGGTCCGGAATCTTTGACAGGTGTTTTTTATAGAGGTCGTTTGAGCTTTCGCCGACGAACGGAGGGGAACCGGTTGCCAAGTGGTAAATCGTTGCCCCGAAAGAATATATATCTGAAGGTTCTGTCGCTGTTTCTCCCTCGAATATCTCCGGCGGCATGTATATCGGAGTTCCGAGTATGAAGCCGTCTCTTGTAATGTGCAGGGAGTCCGCTTTTTTGGCTATTCCGAAATCTATCAATTTCGGCGACTGGCTTACGACATCGAACAAGATATTCTTCAGCTTTATGTCGCGGTGTATGATTTTGTGCGAATGCAATTCAGACATGGCTCTGGCAATTCCATGGGCGATTACGAAACAGTTTTGCAAAGGAATTCTCCCTTTTGTTATAAGGTAATCCTCGAGGTCAAGTCCTTCGACATATTCCATCACAACGAATGGGACTGAATGGTGGAAACCTTTTTCAACGAAGCTGACTATGTTGGGATGTCTGAATTTTTCCATTATGGTCATTTCGTTTTGAAAGCGCGATACGACATCGGGAAATTCGGCGGCGTGTTTCGCAAGAATTTTCAGGGAGTAAAACTTTTTGTCTTTAAGACCGCTCACCTTGAATACGATTGATGATTTTCCCCAGCCTAAAGAGTCTGTTATTACAAACTGATCTATTTGGTCGCCGATATAGGGAATTTCAGGCCTGTCAGGATGAATTAATTTAGATTGGATAGAAATGTTGTTCATCCGCAAATTTGCGAATTTCGCAAGATGGAGTTTCACTCTCACGAGCAGTTCGGTCGGGCTGAACGGCTTGGGGATAAAATCGTCGGCTTCGGAGTCAAGCACCCTTGTGTAAATGTCTTCTATGTCGTATCCGGATATGAGAATCACCGGAATTTCCGGACTGAATGATTTTATTTTTTTGCACAGTTCAAAGCCATTGATTCCAGGCAGGACGACATCCGTTATCACAAGGCTGAAATGGTTATTAACGGTAATATTTTTAGATATGAATTCTTCCGCGTTCTTAAAAATGGCGAATGATTTGAAACCGGCCGAGTTCAGAACTTTTGATATCATTGAAGATACAAACAAGTCATCGTCCACAACGCATATCCTCATATTTTCAGGGGATTGAATCTTTACGGTTTTTACGGAATTATCCTCTGTCATGCCTTCTTCTTCTCCGTTTGTAAGATTTGAGATGAAAATACAGTTGAAAATATAGCATAAAGTTATATTTTACGCAATTCCTTTTTAAAGAAAAAACAATAGAACTGAGGAATTTGAGGAAAAAATGGATTTGAACGTTAATGACTATGATTTTAAGAAGATAGAGAAAAAGTGGCAGACGTTTTGGGAGAAAAATAGCATCTTCAAAGCGGAGGATTTCTCTAAAAAGAAGAAATTCTATTGCCTGGTGGAATTCCCGTATCCGTCCGGAGACGGGCTTCACGTAGGGCATCCGCGTTCATACACCGCCCTTGACATTGTCGCAAGAAAAAGGCGGATGCAGGGAGAAAATGTCCTTTTTCCGATGGGCTTCGACAGCTTTGGGCTTCCGGCCGAAAATTATGCCATAAAGACGGGTGTTCATCCAAGCATTATAACTAAAAAAAATATGGAGAAATTTGTTGCTCAACTGAAATCTCTCGGGTTTTCGTTTGATTGGGATAGAGCCTTTTCAACGACAGACCCGGAATACTATCGCTGGACGCAGTGGATATTCCTGAAGTTTTACGAGAAAGGGCTTGCGTACAAGGCGAAAATGCCGATAAACTGGTGTCTTTCCTGCAAGACAGGCCTCGCGAACGAAGAGATTGTTGACGGTTGCTGCGAACGTTGCGGAGGAGATGTTGAAAAGAGGGAGATCGAGCAGTGGATGTTGAAAATAACGGCATACGCCGAGAAGCTCATCGAAGGCCTCAACGGCATTGATTTCCTGGAGAAGATAAAAACCCAGCAGATAAACTGGATCGGGCGCTCCGAAGGAGCCGAACTTGATTTTGAAATTGACGGAATGAACGAAAAAATAAGGGTTTATACGACTCGCCCCGACACTCTTTTCGGCGCGACGTATATGGTTCTTTCTCCGGAGCACAGGCTTGTGCCTAAAATCACGGCTGAAAATAATAGGAACGCCGTGGAGGAATATTGCCGCAAATCTTTGAAGATTAGCGACTTGGAAAGGACCGATCTGAAAAAGGAAAAAAACGGAGTCTTTATCGGAGCTTACGCCATAAATCCCGTGAACGGAGAGAAAATCCCCGTGTGGATAGCGGATTATGTCCTCACAAGTTATGGCTCTGGCGCTATTATGGCTGTTCCGTCCCACGATAAAAGAGACTTTGAATTCGCTGAAAAATTCGGGCTTCCGATTCGCTGCATAAATTGTCCCGACAAAGCCTCCGCCGACGCCGCCGGCGTTTCGATTGAGGATATTCTATCGGGGAAAACCTGCTGGCCGGGCGAGGGGAGATTGATAAATTCCTCCAATGCCTGCGGCCTTGACATAAACGGATTGAGCATTGCGGACGCAAAATCCAAGACGATAGAGTGGATTGAAAAAAATGAGATCGGCAAGGCGAAGGTGAATTACAAACTGCGCGACTGGGTTTTTTCCCGTCAGAGATATTGGGGCGAGCCTATCCCTATGATAAAGTGCCCAAAATGCGGCTGGACGCCGGTTCCCGAATCGGATTTGCCCGTTCTTCTCCCGGACGTTGAGAAATACCAACCCGCCGGCAACGGAGAGTCTCCTCTCGCCGCAATTTCCGAATGGGTGAATGCGCCGTGTCCAAAATGCGGAGAGCCTGCGCGCAGGGAGACGGACACAATGCCCAACTGGGCCGGTTCTTCGTGGTATTTTCTGCGCTACGTCGATCCTAAAAATAACAAGCGTTTCGCCGATATGGAAAAGTTGAAATACTGGATGCCGGTTGATTGGTATAACGGAGGCATGGAGCATACAACCTTACACCTGCTTTACTCGCGCTTCTGGAATATTTTCCTTCACGACTGCGGTTTGGTTCCGGTCAGCGAACCCTACGCGAAGCGGACTTCACACGGCATGCTTCTCGGCGAGGGCGGAGAAAAAATGTCAAAGTCAAGAGGCAATGTCATAAATCCCGACGATGTCGTGAACGCCTACGGAGCGGATGTTTTCAGGGTTTATGAGATGTTCATAGGCCCCTTTGATCAGGCCGCCTCGTGGGACGCAAAAGGCATTGCGGGGACGGACAGATTCATCCGCAGGATATGGAAGATGATTACGGAATCCGAGATATCGGATGCTGTTACAACAAGGGAGCAGGCGCGCATTCTCCATTCCACATTGAAGAAGGTGTCGCATGATATAGAGAGCCTTGACCTCAATACGGCAATCAGCCAGATGATGATATTTGTGAATGAATTCTCCGGAGAGGGGAAAATTCCGCGCGCGGCGGCGGAAGACTTCCTCAAGGTTCTTTCGCCATTCGCCCCTCACACCGCCGAGGAGTTGTGGAGCAGGCTCGGGAATGAAAGCCCGATTTCTCTTCAACCCTGGCCGGAATATGATGAAGCCTTGACGAAAGCCGATGAAGTTGAGATACTTGTGCAAATCAACGGAAAACCAAAACTGAGATTCACCGCGCCGGCGGGAAGCTCCAAAGACGCGCTTTTGAAAAATGCTCTCGACAACCCTGAAATAAAAAAAAGCGTTGAAGGCAAAGAACTGCTGAAAACTATTTGTGTGCCGGACAGACTTGTTAATTTAGTCATAAAATAAGGAGGCTAAAATGGGACAACAGACAAACAAAATCCAGAAAAGAGCGAGAAGAAACAAATACCTTGAGAGAGTCAAGGACCGCATCAAAGCGGACAAAGCCAAGAAAAAAAAATAAGACGGCTTATTGAACCGCAAAACTTGGGTTCATCCACGCTTTGTCTTATGAGCCAATTGCAAAAGTCAAAACCAGCGCCGATGAAGGAGATTATGAAATTCAGACAAGCCTCAAAACCGGAGGCATACCCAAAGCGGTATGTCG
>JAGVIF010000018.1 GCA_020056205.1 Lentisphaeria bacterium
CGCGGGTATTGCCCCTGCCAGAAATACTTGCGAGCCCTCCGATGGCATCTGCAACGGCGCGGTTTATGACTTTTGCAACTGGCTCTGTACTGTAATTCATCCACTCTGCATTGGATCCCCTACGGGTTTTACTGGAGTAAGGGTCAGAACATCATTTTATTCGACAGATAATTACATCATTGCTTGGTCTCTTGCCTTTTTCCCGCCTTTATTATTTTCAGCAACGGGTTTAATTTTAGTTTTTAAAGACAAATTATTCCCAAAACCATTTGAATCGGAAAACTATTTAAAATGATCAATCCCCAACGAGATTCCATTCATCCAACTCCGCCTCCGCGGTGTGGATGATGGGTGGGCATTAGAATCGAAGAAAATATCTCGCGCGAAGGCACGAAGACACAAAAATGAATGAAAATGAGATCGGGAAAATAATAGTGGACTGCGCAGTTCGTCTGCATAAGGAGCTTAGCCCAGGTCTTCTCGAAACTGTCAATCCCGCACACAAGAAACAGGTCTTGACACATCTTGAGCTGACAGGATGCAAGCTCGGATATTTACTGAATTTCGGCGAGTCCCTGATGAAGGATGGAATTACAAGGCTACTCAACGGTGAAATTCAATAAATATCCTCGTGGTTTTGTGCCTTTGTGCGAGAAATAATAAGACAAAGGAATTCCAAAAGGCCGCTTCACTTGACCCTTTACCGCCGGGCGGTTCGGGCAGGTGAGCGCAGTCGATAATAAACATGGAGAATCATGATAAGGGCTATTTTTGGAGGGACATTTGATCCGCCCCACAACGGTCATACCGGATTGGCGAGGGCTGTCATAGAAATGGGATACGCCGGCGAGGTCATCTTTGTTCCCGCGTTTTGTCCTCCGCATAAACCTGAAATGCCGACGGTAAGTTTCGAGCACAGGCTTGAGATGACGCATTTGGCGGTAAGAGACGAAAAGTCTTTTTCCGTATCCGGCATTGAAGTTGAAATGAATAGAAAACCTTCTTACACTTTCGATGTGATGGAGGAGTTGGAAAAACGTTTGGGCGGAGAGGAAATCGCCCTGTTGATGGGGACAGACAACCTGATAAATTTCAAGACATGGCATAGAGGCTCTGAAATTCTGCGTCGTTGGAGGATAATCTCATATCCGCGGCCAAATTTCACCTGCGAGAAAAAGGAACTCTTGAAATTTTGGCCGGAATCGGAAACGGACAAGATTTTCCTCTCTATTGCCGCCCATCTCCCTGTATTTGACCTTGCATCATCGCAAATCAGGTGTAGGATTAGCCGCGGCATGAGCGTGGACGGATTGATGTCAAAAACTGTGCTGGAATACATACAGGCGCAAAAATTATACAAACAAAATAAACGGGAACCAAATGACGAAAACAATCAACGAATCTGAAAAGCTGGCGGCGCTTTGCGCCAAGTCCGCTGACGCTATCAAGGCGGAAAACATAAGCATTCTTAAGGTGGGAGAGTTGACGACGGTCGCGGACTATTTTGTTATATGTACCGGAAATTCCACCCCCCAGTTGAGGGCTATTTCCGATGAGGTGATAGAGAGAGTCAAAAGAACAATAGGGAAAAGGGCTTCAGTCCTTTCGGGAGACGCCCAAAGCGGGTGGATGGCAATGGACTACGGTTCGGTGATCGTTCATGTTTTTTCAAAAGAAACAAGGGATAAATATCAGCTCGAAGCCCTGTGGAGCGACGCCCCTAGGATAGAGGCGTTGAAAGTTCTCGAAGAAAAAACAAAAAAGAAACGAAAGAGTTCATGAAAACACCCGAACAACCGACAGAATTTGGCTGGGAAGCGATATTTAAGAAAGACGATGCGCAGATAAGAAAGTATATGGCGATGCTTCCGCAATACATTGATATTCCCGGCGAAGACAGCATCATTCTTGAAAGGATCGAAGGGGAAGAAAAAATCAGCTCATTTGAATATGCGGGCTGGCAGACTGATTTTTCGGAAGATGAAGACTTGTTGGCGGACGAATGGGATGCGGGAAGAGGCACGGGAATTTTAAAAAAGGTTGCCGCCCGCTCGAGGCATCTGCTCCTTATCCAAAACGCGCTTATCTCGGAGGAGGACGGCGCCGACGCTATGAGGGCGATCGGCATCTTCGCCATAATAACGGGGCGCCTGATATCCGCCATAAACGCCTGCGACGAAAGCCCCGCCTTCGCCCTTGCCCATTGCAAAAGGACGCATGAACACGTCAACGAACTCGAATCCATGTTTAGAAAAATGCGGTCGGCGCAGCCGAATATATCGCGTCTGTTGGACAGGGAAATATCGGCGCTTTCAGAAATCTCGGAGATGATAAGCGAATGGATATTTGAGATACGGAAATAGAATCTGGTGATTGGATGATTGGGAGATTGAAGGATTGAAAAATCTTAAAATCTCTAAATCACCAAATCGAAAAATAATATATCCCTTGTGTCCCTTATGTCTCTGTGTCTCTATGGTGAAGAGCAGAATTACGAATTACGAATTTAGAAACCTTTAACCCGTAACCTAATAACCTATAACCAATAACCCTTTGAAAATCGAAAATTCTCCTTTTCCTTTGAAACTACCGCACAAGTAGGTCAGCGCTTTTCTTGTCCTGAGCCTGTCGAAGGAAGCCTGACCATGTTTTTATTTAGACGGTCGAGGTAATTGCAAAACTTCTGATTTCGGTCGCGGCGAGCGCGACCCTCCATTTTACGATGAGACTTCGATATGGCATTTGGGGATTGAATTCAGGAAGACCCTGCCATAATTTTTGGTCAGTATTCGTTTATCGAGTATTGCGACTATGCCGGTGTCTCTTTTGTTTCTTATCAGCCGTCCTATGCCCTGCCGGAACTTAAGGACCGCTTCAGGGAGGAGATAGTTTTTGAAGGAATCCCCTCCGCCGGCCTCTATCAATTCCGAACGCGCCTGAATCAGAGGATGCGAAGGAACATCAAACGGCAGCTTTGTTATTATCACATTGCTGAGGGATTCGCCCGGCACATCAACGCCGGCCCAGAAACTTGCGGCTCCAAATATGACGGAGTCGGTGTCGCCGCGAAATTCTTTCAACATGCTGTTTCTGCTGAGATTTTCCCCCTGCACAAGAAGTTTTATCCCTTTTTCGGCAAAAAAACATCTTAGTTTCGCCGCGCATTTGCGCAGGAGGTCGTAACTCGTAAAAAGGACAAAGGCCTTGCCGTGTGTGATTGATGTGTATTTGCGTATTTCTTCGCACATTAAATCAAGGTATTCCGCGTCATTTGGCTCCGGGACAACCTTTGATATGTAGATTTTCATTTGCCTTTGATAATCGAACAAAGTATCAAGTATTGACTTCTCTCCGTTGCAGTATCCGACTCTTCCGCAATAGTATTCCAGGTCTCCTCCGACCGACAGGGTGGCGCTGGCAAGGATTACCGGTCTGGGATTATTAAAGATAATTTTGTTGAGCAGTTCTTTCACTTTCACCGGCGCGGCAAAAAGCTCAATGCGCCCATTTTCTTTGGCGCTGTTGGACTCAATCCAATAAACATAATTCTCAAAGGTCATATTGCTGAATCTGTAAAAAGCGTCGGCATAAAATTCGGTCTTCATCGTGTAGGATTCAAGTTCCTGGCGATAATTTTCGTCAGTCTCCGTCTTTGCCATTTCAGCGAGATGTTTTGAGAAAGAATAAATCTCTTCTGAAACGGTGTCGGTCGCAAGACCGGTTTTTCTCAAACGCAGGCAGTCCGTATTTTTTTCACTCAGCAAAGAGGAAAGTTTGCGAAAGTATCCTGCGGAAAGTTTGGCAATACTGTCTATCCTTGCCCGCAACTCGGCCTCCCTTACTCCGCCCCTGACGAGGAAGCCTTTGCCGGTTTCGGGATTGAAAAGTTTTTTTAGAAAAATATCAAAACCAATCTTGCTTATGCGCAATCCAAGATGTTCCGCCGCGTCGCCTTCCATGACATGGGCCTCGTCAAAGACAACGGCGCAATAGTCGGGGAGAAGCGATGTCTCAAATTTTTCTTCCATAGTTATCTTGAGATTGGTGAAAAACAAGGCGTGATTTGCGACGAGGATGTCGGCGGTCTCCCAAGTTTTCCGCGCCTTCCAGTAGAAACAATTTTTAAAACCGGAACACTTTTGGCCGAGGCAGTTTCCCCCTTCGCAACACACAAAATCCCATGCCTTCCTGTCAAAAGTAAAAGATATCTCCGAAATATCTCCGGTTTGGGTTCGATTTGACCATATAGAAATTTTTTCGACTGAGGACTGAACGGCATCATCAAAAAGTTGAACCTCGCCCAGCCGCCCTCCCGATAAGGAAAGCCTCCTCCTGCAGAGATAATTAGCTCTTCCCTTGGCAAGCGCGGCCTTAAATTCATCCTTCATAAGCGACTGCAACAGAGGGATATCCTTCTCTATCAACTGCTCCTGAAGGCTTATCGTTTCCGTGGTGATCAGAACCGGCTTTTCATTTGCCAAAGCAAAAAAAACAGAAGGCACAAGATAAGCAAAACTCTTCCCTATTCCGGTAGGAGCTTCCACGCAGAGATTTTTGCCTCCTTCAAAGGACTCGGCTATTTGCAAAGCCATGTTTTTTTGCTGAGGTCTCTCCTCATACCGAAAACCTCCGAACTTTTCGCAGTTCTTGAGGGGCGTGGCTTCTCCAAAAAACTCCTCCGTTTTCAAATATGTTTTATCGGAGTCGGAAATATCCGAAACATTTTCACTGATTTTTATCATTAAATTTATTTGATTTCGTCATTTGATTAAAGAGACAGTTAAATTATCTTGGGAAGATAGCGTTAAAATTCAAAAAATAAACGGAGTTTTATATGAATATCATCAAAGGTTTGTCGGTAGGCGTTGTCGTAATTTCCTGTATTTTCACAAATCTTTCCGCCCAGGTAAGGGTGATCAAGTCGGCAAAAGATAAAAATCCGACGTTGTCGTTTCGCGGAATAGCGGGAAATCCGACTCTCTCATCCGCTGTTGAGACGGATCTTAGGAATTGCGGCTGGTTCGATGTTACTAATCAGGCCGGCGCCGAATACATAGCCGTCGGCGGAGCATCCGGCTCATCAGTTCAGGTGAATGTCAACGGAATAAACGGAACAGCCGCCTCATCCGTCAGCGCAAGGATGGAATCGTCCGTCAAAAAAACAGCCCACACTATCGTGGACGCTATCCTCAAAGACATGTTTGGCGTCAAAGGACTATGCTCAAGCAAAATAGTCTTTTGCGGAGAAACCTCAAAGGGAAAAAAAGAAATATTCATTTGCGGTTTTGACGGGCAGGACAGCTCGCAGGCAACAAAGGATAATTCTTTGTCCGTTGAACCGGATTGGATGCCAGGAAACCCCGGAATCGTCTATACAAAATACAGCAAAATGTTCACGGATATTGTAGAATATAATTTCTCTTCCAGAAGAACCAGGCGGCTGGCGCAGTTCCCCGGTCTTAACTCAGGAGCCGCTGTCTCCCCTGACGGCAAAATTTTCGCGTTAATATTGAGCAGGGACAGACAAGTTGAGTTATACATAAAGTCCTTGAATGGAAAAGAGTTCCGCAGGCTGACAAACGGCGCGGCCGTTGAAGCTTCTCCGTGCTGGTCTCCTTCCGGCGACAGAATATGCTTCGTCTCCGACATGGGAGGCAAACCTCAGCTCTACATAATAGGAGCCGGAGGAGGAAAACAAATACAACTTCAAACTATCGGCGATGAAGCCGTAAGCCCGTCATGGTCTTCCGACAATAAAATCGCGTATTCGGCTAAAACCGGAAAAAATTACAGCATAGCCGTTTATGACCTAAACGGAAAAGAGCCTCAGAAAGTTGTTACCAACGCCGCCGGCGACTGGGAATCTCCGTCATGGGCGCCGGATTGCCGCCACATAGTCTGTTCGAGAACAAGCGGAGGCAGATCCGAACTTTATCTGATAGACACATGGACCGGAAAAACACGCCCTCTTCTAAGAACAGGAGTAAACATCACCATGCCTTCATGGTCAAAATGACAAAAAAATAATGCATAGACAGATCAGAGAAAAATTATTCAAAAATTGTTCTAAAGTGGTAATCAAGGTCGGAACAAGACTCCTGACGGATATTAACAGAATACACGATGTCGTTTCCCACGCGGCGTTCCTGAAAAAAAAAGGATGTCAGGTCATTCTCGTCTCTTCAGGGGCGGTGGGGCTTGGAATGAAAACTCTCGGATTGAAGAAAAGGCCGTCTGAGCTTTCCGAAGTCCAGGCTCTGGCTTCCGTAGGACAAAGCAAACTCATGTCTCTATACGAGACTGAATGCGCAAAATACGGATTCCACTGCGCTCAACTCCTCCTTGGCGCTGACGATATAAGAGACCGGAAACGCCACCTCAATGTTATGAACTGCCTTAAATCTCTGCTCTCAAAAGACATACTCCCGATAATAAATGAAAATGACGCCGTATCCGTCGAAGAGCTTAAATTCGGGGATAACGACACCCTCGCGGCGTTAATAGCGGTGATGATAAAAGCCGACCTTACTCTGATTCTCACTACGGTTGAAGGGCTTATGACAGACAACTCCGGCCGCGGCAAAAGATTGCCGGTTGTTGAAAAAATTGACGAAAATATAAAAAAAATCGCGGGCGGAACAGACGGAAATAGTTTTTCCATCGGCGGAATGGCGTCGAAACTTAAAGCCGCCGAAATTATTACGAAAGCCGGAGAATATATGATGATAGCTGACGGAAGAGACCCGCAAATTGTGGAAAAAATCTTTGCAGGCGAAGACCACGGAACGCTCTTTGTCCCGAAAACAACGCAAATGAAAGCGAAAAAAAGATGGCTCGGCTTTTTTTCTCAAACAAAAGGAAGCCTGATCATTGATGACGGAGCCGTAATAGCCATCATCGAAAAAGGCAAAAGTCTCCTCCCTCCCGGCATAAAAAATGTCGAAAATGACTTCGACCCGGGAGATTGTATTGACATCTGTGACAAGAACGGCAAAGTAATTGCCAGAGGACTAAGCAACTACAGCTCTTGCGAAATTCGCAAAATAGCAGGCAAAAAAACTTTTGAGCTTAAGAAAATTATCGGACAAAACAGCGATGACGAGGTCGTTCACCGCAATAACATGGCTTTGCTTTTTTGACTGATAGGAATTTTGATTTTTCCCGGCATTACACAATGTTTTAAAGAGCCTGTTGCAAAACTCAAAACCGATGCCGATGAACGAGTTTATTCAGTTTAATTTAATTATTTTTCTTGATTTCTCAATTCTGCCTGTTACCGTAGAGACATGCGAAAAACAAATAGACAAATCGAAGATAATTGGAAAGCTGAGGTTGAAGACAGGATTTCAGCCTATGAATCCGGAAAAATACCCGCAGACACAATGGAAAATGTATTTGAACGACTTTCCAGAGAATGAACACGGTTAAATTAGATTTTGATAGAATAAATACTTTGATAGAACTCGCAATCGAAGAAGATGTGGGACGCTGTGACGCGACAAGCCTTTCTGTCATAGGACGCGGCATTGCGGCGGAAGCGGAATTGATTTGCCGGGAGGAATGCGTTTGCGCCGGACTTCCGGCAGCGGAGGCAGTTTTTAAAAAACTTGACGCCAAAGTGAAATTCGTCCCGCTTGCCAGAGAAGGAGAGCTTTGCCAACCCAACGCAGTTCTTGCGAAAATCGCAGGAAACGCCGCGTCAATGCTTACAGCCGAAAGAACGGCCCTCAACTTTCTTCAGAGACTCTGCGGAATTGCCACATTGTCAAGAAAATACGCGGCAGCCGTCAAAGGAACAAAAACGAAAATCCTTGACACAAGAAAGACCACGCCCGGCTGGAGAAATCTCGAAAAATATGCCGTGGCGGTCGGCGGCGCGGAAAATCACAGAATCGGACTTTACGACAGAATAATGATCAAAGACAATCACCGCGAACTCGCCGGTCTTTTATCGAAAGAAGGAATCGCGCAGTCCGTCAGAAGGGCGCGAAAAATGTATCCCAAACTTGAGGTTGAGGTGGAAGCTGATACTCTTGACGATGTCCGGAAGGCTCTGAGCGCCGGCGCCGATTACATCCTCCTCGACAATATGAGCGACGAAGCAATGAGGGAAGCCGTCAAAATAGTCGCCGGCAAGACAAAGCTCGAGGCAAGCGGCGGCGTCACTTTTGAAAGGCTTGCGAAAATCGCAAAAATAGGAGTTGATTTCATATCCTGCGGCGCCTTGACGCATTCCGTAAAGGCGATTGACATATCAATGGATATCAAAAGGAAACAGATTCCTTGCTTATACCTTGCATCAGCCGAACGCAAGAAATATCAGGGTTGATTTCAATTCTGTGGGATGATACCGTTTTTTTTGAATTTGGAATTTTTGATGAGTTCTTCGAGAATTTTCCAATATTTGGCGGAATCCAGAGGCAGTTCTATGGTTTTGTTCTCGATGGAAGACATCAGCATCGCATTTGCAAGCTCGAGAGAATTGATTCCTTCCTCAGCTTTAACGATGATCGGCGACCCGTCAATTATGGAATCAACAAAATTCTGAATGATTTTTCTATGGTGCGCAGGGTCATTGCCGGAAGGAATTTCGCAATTCCAGACGGCAGGCAAATCATATTTCGATGTTGTTGTTCTGCAAAATTTTGAGACGGGAAATTCTGCGCGGGTGAAGATGATTTTTTCGTTTTCAACAACAAGTTTTCCGCGGTCCGCGCAGATTTCGAGGCGATTGGTTCCGGGCGCTTCCCCCGTTGACACTGTTAAGACGACGGTTTTGCCGTCTGGATACTCAAGATATGCGGTAACATCGTCTTCGACCTCAATGTCGTGATATTTGCCGAAAGCGCAAAAAGCTCTTACGGTGGAAGGCATTCCAAAAAACCATTGAAAAATATCCATATTATGGGGGGCTTGATTCAGAAGAACTCCTCCGCCTTCGCCCTCCCAAGTGGCTCTCCACTCCCCGGAATCATAATATGCCTGGGTCCTGAACCAATTGGTGATAGTCCAATTTATCCGAAATATTTTTCCA
>JAGVIF010000124.1 GCA_020056205.1 Lentisphaeria bacterium
AGTGTCAGAGTGTCAAAGTGTCAGAGTGTCGATGATTGCGCGATTTAAAAATCTCCAAATCTTAAAATCACCAAATACTAAGAGTGCGGAAATGCGAGAGTGAAAAAAGTAGAAAGTAGAATTTATACTCTATTTTATGATAGAAGCAAACAGATACAAACTTGGAATCTTTGTTACGTGCGCGACGATGTTGATCGTCGCCGTATTTTTTTTCCTCGGCGTAGCTGAAATATTTGAAAAGAAAATAAGATTCACAACTATTTTCAACGAGTCCGTTCAAGGGCTCGAAACCGGAGCGCCGGTCAAGCTCAAAGGCGTAACCGTGGGCCGTGTTACTGTTATGAAAGTGAGTCTGAAAGGCAAACACGTGCGCGTTGACATGGAGGCCATTGTTTCAGCAATAGACCCCGGCGACGGGCAGGCAAGATATGATAAAGAAATGCTCGCGGATAAAATTGAAAACGAAGTTCTCAAAGGGCTCAGGTGCAGGCTTGACCTCTCCGGAATAACCGGAATGAAATATGTGGAGCTCAATTATTTCCCTCCGTCAAGACCGATACTCGCGGAAAAACCGCCGGAGGGGGTGATATATATTCCGTCAACGCCTTCACTGCTCAGCGGAATAAGTTCCAGCCTGAGCGAGACTATGGCGCGTCTTGCGTCTATAAACTATGAGGAAATAGCGTCTGAACTCGTAACCACTCTCAAATCCATAAACCGCCTCGTTGACGACCCGAAACTCCGCGCCGTAATGCAAAAACTTGAAACAATAAGCGCAAATCTGGAACAGACCACATTGAATATAAACAAGACCTTGGACGAGGCCGCTTTGAAGGAGATAGCCTCAAAATTGAAAACAAACCTCGACTCCATCAACTCCCTCGCGAAAACAATAAAAAAGGAAATAGAAGACGCTGACGTTCCGGCAACTACGCAAAGCGCGAGGATCGCGTTTGCGGAAACAACCGACAACCTTAAATGTGTGTCCGAACTGAAGAAAGATATATCAACAAGCCTCGCAAAACTCGATGAAGCCCTCGACAGCTTCACCGAACTTGTCAATAGCATCAACGATGACCCTTCGTCCCTGATAAAAGGAAAACAAAAACCTGAAATACTTAAAGGCATGGAATAATTATGGGAACAACAAACGGTCTTTCCGTCAACGCATTTTTCCGGGAAAATGAAAAAGCGATGAAACTAAAATGGGTTGCCGGGAAAAAGGGCGGAGACAGGCAGATAACGGAGGAATCCATACACAGGCCCGGTCTCGCGCTTGCCGGCTTCTTCAACTATTTTGCCGACAAACGGGTAAACATCATAGGGATGGCTGAATACGCATATTTAAATTCCCTCTCCGAAGAAGACAGGGAAATATCCATAAGACGTTATCTTGAGGAATATTTTCCGTGCATAATTTTCGCGAGAGGGCTTGAGCCCTTCCCTTTGTTCTATGAGCTTGCCAATGAAATAGACTTGCCGCTACTTGTGTCAGCGCTCGTAACCTATCATGTTATTAACTACACGGTCATATATCTTGAGGGAGAACTTTCGCCGGCCGTTTCCGTCATAGGCACTCTCGTGGAAGTTCAGGGGACCGGCGTGCTGATAAGGGGCGCAAGCGGAGTAGGCAAAAGCGAATGCGCCTTGGCCCTCATACAAAACGGAGCCGCCCTCGTAGCGGACGATGTCGTGCGAATTTCGCACCTCGGCGGAAGCGCCCTGATGGGAACGGCAAAATTGAGCGAGATGTTCGGGTTTATTGAAATCAGAGGGCTTGGCTTGATAAATGTGATACAGCTTTTCGGCGTTTCATCGTTCAGACAAAAAAAAGAGGTGGACCTCGTGGTAACCCTCAAACACTGGGATGAAATCGGCAAGCTCGACCGCTCCGGCCTCGAAACCGAAAAATACAGAATTATGGAAACGGATGTCTCTCACATAACCCTGCCGGTCGCTCCCGGAAGAGACGCCGCGAATCTTGTGGTTGTCGCCGCCCAGGAATATCGTATGAGGTCGCTGGGACTGCACGCCGGAAAAGTCCTTAACGAGGAAATAATCAAAAGAATAACTCCTTCAAGATGAAAGAAACGCGGATATCCGGCGTGATTGCGATAGACGGCCCTGCCGCGTCCGGCAAAAGCACAGTCGCGCAAAAAACAGCAAAAAAACTCGGAGCAATATACATAAACACCGGAAATATGTATCGCGCAATGACCCTGGCGGCAATAGAAAAAAAACTCGACATAAGCGATCCGTCCGCGGAAAAACTTAAGGCTTTCCTCTCGAACACATCGCTCGAATACCGCCTGAATCCTCCGGCGGAGCCTGAACTTCTGCTCAACGGCAAACCGGCGGGAAATTCAATTCGCTCCCCAAAAGTCGCCCAACTCGTCAGCAAAATTGCCGCAATTTCTGAAATCCGCCAATGGCTTGTCGAAAAACAACGCGAAATGGTGAAAAACCGGAAACTCGTTGTAATGGAAGGCAGAGACATCGGCACGGTTGTTTTCCCCGGCGCAAAATACAAATTTTTTCTCACCGCGACTCCGGAAGTGCGGGCGAGACGCCGTCTCGAACAGTCAGGAGAAATACCGGAGGGCTCCACTGTAGCCACCGTCGCAAAAGAAATAGCAAAACGGGATAAAATGGACATGAACAGAACCGTCGCCCCGCTGACAAAGGCGGAAGACGCGACCTCGATAGACAGCAGCCGGATGTCAGCGGATGAAGTCGTTGATCTCATACTAAGGCGGGTCGCGCCCAGTGCTCCGTAACATAAATAAGTGGGGATAAAACGTGAAGGATTTTGGATGGTCAGGCAGTTCGGCGCCGCGGAGGCGATGCTGAGCCATCGTCAAGCGGCGGCGGACTGGCTGAACGCCAAAAGATTCACGCCGCATAGCGGTTATGGCTCTTTTTGCGCGGTCTTCGCCCTGTCTGAAAACGACGATACTTCAGTATCGCCTTATTTCAGCCAAGTCAAATCCG
>JAGVIF010000394.1 GCA_020056205.1 Lentisphaeria bacterium
AGAACTCCGGATTCGACAAGTTCGACTCCTTCGGCAAGCTCAGGGCAGGCAAGCTCACTGCAGACCGAACTTCTCATTTGGGTTAGGATTCGATTCCGAAAGATTCCAGCAGTTTTTTATATTTTCCGACAAATATACTCTGGTTTTTATCGCGGCTGAAGGCATCCTTTATCCGTTTGCTGTTTTGAACAAGAGCCGGACGCATCTTTTCATAGCCCTCTACAGATTTTGTCATAGCGGAACAAATCGCTTCTAAGGAAAGATCACGCACAAAAAGTCCGTTGACGCCGTCATCAACAATTGACCTCGACGCCGGCATCTCCGTAACAATCGGCAGCAAAGAACAGGCAACGCTCTCAATCAGGGAGCTTGACACCCCTTCAGTCTCTATGATTGAAACATAGATGTCAGAGGACTTCAGCAATTCGACAAGTTCCGCGCTGGAAAGCCTTCCGTGAAAACAAATTTTCTCTGCCATACCCAAAGATTCGGCTTTGGCCTTCAGAATTTCTTCTTCAGTCCCCCCTCCGGCTATTTCAAGTTTTGCCCCCGGAATTTTTCCGACAAGCAAAGCGAACGCCTCAATAACCTTGTCGATCAGGTATTCGGGATAAAGAGATCTTGTCGAGACAAAGACCGGAGCCTCCGGGATAAACTGCCTTGATCCGTCGGCACGGAAGGCATCCGTATCTATTCCTCTGTGAAGAGTAAGAATCTTATTTCCGTCTGCTCCATACTTCAGAAGGCCATTGCTTATGTTCTCTCCCCATGAATGGATTAAGTCGGCCTTTTTGACTGCGTAGCGGACAAACCTCTCTAAGGCTAATCTGCGGATTCTCGACGGCTTAGGCAGATAAACAATCTGCTCGTTCTGTGCGGCAAGCACAAGGGGATGAAAGCCCGTTCTGGCGGCAAGGTAACCATAACTTGTTATCCGGTACGCCAGAAGAATATCGGGTTTGATCTCCCGGATGATCTTTCTGAGGGGCGCCACACCCGTCAAAATCCTCATTCTTGCGGAAAGCTTTGGACTGCCTATTGGAATGCTCCCATCATTCCTGTCAGCGCGGGCTGATGCAAGATGCACCTCGCAACCCTGCCGACGCAATCCTTCTACCCAAGATACGGTATTGGAACTGTTTGGCTCGCCAAGAAAAAGTATTTTCATAATCCTCCTTTGAAACTGCTGTCGGAGTTCATAGCCCCGAGCTCTTACGGACACGGGATCTTCGACCCCGAGGCGCAGGCGCTCGGGGTAGGACGCTAACTTATACCTTTCCGACAGATGAATTTAGGACAGGCATATAATGTAGTATTAGTGCGCCGTCTTTTCAACTGGCGAGCTGGATACGAATCGAAAGATTACCGCCTATAAGCATGCTTTCAGACTTCTCCTTTGAAACTGCCGCTTTAAAACTTGAATATTTATCTGAGGAGATTAGGTTGACGGCGTAAGCCTAAGTATTGCGGGTTATACTCTACAAGGCAGAAACAGATATTTTAGAGGGAGGATATTTATGAAAAAGGTAGTATCGCTTTTATTTTTTTGCTCATTGATTTACGCGGTTTATCCGCTTGAAGACAAAAGGCTTTCAGAAGGCTATTATTCTGAAAAGATATCTGTGAGATTTCCGTCTAGGATATCTTTGATGGAGTTGACAAATATTACATTTTTTGAGGAGAAAAATCCCGGTCTGGGCACGGGATTGTCATACAGGGGCGATGACATCAAGGCCGATGTGTATATTTACGACATGAATTTTTCCCGGATTCCCGACGGGGTCTCATCCGAGTTTGCAAAGATTAATTTTAAGTGGTCGAATATGGAGATAGAGGAACTCGGCAGGAGGGGCGTGTACGCGCGGCTCAAAGAACTTGGGTCTGACGGAGTAAAAAAAATATCAGACACGGATTATCTCTGCAAAAAATTCTCCTACGTTGAGGAGGGATCATCGAAAGAGTCATTTTTATACCTCACGTGTCGTTCCGGAAACTTCATAAAGATAAGGCTTACATACAACACTGTTCCGAGGGAAGAACTGGGGAATAGTCCAACGGAGTTCATGGAAACGGTCAGCAAACTGCTTCAAAGCGCGCAATCTGACCTTTAACAAGTATACATATATACTGCTTTAGGTTGAAAATTGTATTTTTAATGGAGGGACGCGCTGGTCGCGACCGTGAAAATAACCGGCCACGACGAGCGTGGCCCTCCACGCCTGCGGCGTAAAATGGAGGGTCGCGCTCGCCGCGACCGAAATCAGGAGTTTTGCAATTACTTCGACTGTCCAAATAAAAACGTGGTCAGGCTAACCTACTACATTTTGCGGTTGAGCAGCGCCGCGCAGGCGCATCGTTTATTCTCAAGAACTTACATTAAGTTCGGCCGATTGAACCGCAAAACTTAGGTTAATAAGTCCATGAGTTAAGGGGGAAGAGGGCTTTTTTGTATTCCGGTTTGAGTTGAGCGAGGAATTCCATTGAGAATGCGCGGTTGAAGATTAGTACGGGGAGCAGAGCCACCGCCCACAAATAGGGGAGAGAGATTAGGAACCACAGACAGCAGCAGCAACAGCAGAGGAGGAGTGTCAGCGATATTACGGCGAATGCTATTGCGAGGGAAAGGGCGATTTTGACTATTAAATACAGCAGCATTACAGCTTTATTTTCGAAAAATATGCCTCTGAAAATTGCAAGGGCTTTGATGCATCCGCAATTTTCAGCGAACATTACAGGGATGCAGATTTCATTGACATAAAAGCTGAAGAGGGTGATTGCCGCTAAAGGCAGCAGGAATATGACCACGCATAGCAGAATTAAAAGCAGGACGAGGGCAGTTTTTTTGACGGAAATGACGTATAATATTATTGAGGCGATAAGGATTAGAACCAGGAGGAATGAAAGCGCCGCGATGCAGAGCCGGAAGAGGAAGAGAGAGTTTCCTTCATGGAGATATTTCTTCCACGGGGTTATTATTCCGGGCCGATTGTTTGAAATATTGTCAATAAAAATAAATTCTCCGCGGGACTTAACCCATGTCATAATTAGGACAAGGATGATAGACAGCGCGATGACGGCGAGGACAATCAACGCGATTGTGGTTATGTATTTAATTTCAAGAGTTCTTGAGAATATTTCGGAAAAGCTTCCGCTAAAATGATTTTTGACGGTTGAAATGAGCTTGTCGGCGTTCTCTGGTTTTCCGGACGGGAAATTGAAATTAAAACTGCCGCCCACTCCCCCGCCGAGGTTTGCCAGCCATGCGGCAAAACCGATAAGGAACCATTTTAAAAGGTCAAAAGGACAAAAGAGGATGGTCTTGGTTCTTTCTATTGCCCCTGACAATGCCGAAACTATATCCAATTGTTTTTTTTCGTTTTGCATAAACGTTACCGTAATATGGAAAGTTTGATTTACCAGCGTTGCAAGTGTCTTATGGCGGGATAATTATGTATTTGTCAAAAAAAGGGATTGAGATAATAAATCCGGATTATTCGGTTTTCTCTATAGGAGATTTTGGGGTTGTCGAGCTTGACATTGGGTGCGGAAAGGGGAATTTCTCCGTTGGATTGGCGAAACGTTTTCCCGAAAGGCTTGTCGTCGCCTTTGATATTATGCCCGGACGGTTGGGGAATTTGGCGAAGAGGGCGGAGAGGGAAAACATTTCCAATCTGAGGATACTGAGAACTGACGGCATGTTGATGTTAGGCCGGATATTGCCGGATTCCTCGGTTGACAGGATTCATCTTGTCTGTCCGGATCCGTGGCCTAAGGGGAAGCACAGGTGTCATCGTCTTGTGAGTTCGGAATTTTGCGGTATGTTATTGAGGGTTCTCAAAGGGGGCGGAATATTTCATTTTGCCTCCGATGACGACGCATATTGCCTTTCCGTCAAGAAAATTATCGGGATGAATTGCGATTTTCGCAAAATTTCCTCTGATGAGAACGAGATATCGGAGATTAAAAGCGATTTTGAAATGGTCTGGCTGTCGCAGGGCAGGGTGGTTCAGCATTTATTTTTTGAGAAACAAAAAAAAGCCAATTAGGAGAAAGTGTTTGAGACCACTTATTGCCGTTATATTTTTATTGATTTGTGTTCCCTTGGCATTTTCGGGAGGGGCTGTGGTCTGGAGATCGGAGACTGGGATGGTTCATCCGTCTTTAAAAAGAGCAATAGAATCTCTTGATTCGGCGGTTTCATCCTATTTTGGGGCAGATAATCCGAAAAGCCTTGAAATAGAGATAGTGTTGACGCGGAGGCTGGCGGGGGAAGGATGTCCGATCGTGCCCGGGAAAGGTGTTCTGCGGATATATATATCAGATTCTCCGACGGCTCTGTCCTCGTATTTATCAAGGAAGGAGATAGTTTCTTCGATGATAGTCAATCGTCTTTTTCCCGAATTTCTTGGAGCAGACAAGGATTTGCCGGAGTGGATATCTGCCGGAATTATGTTTTCGGCGGATATGCTCGGCGAGGATCGTTTCATAAGGCTTCCCGAATACGGGCATCTGAACGCCTTATACAATTCCGGTTGGACTGTTGATGTGGAAAAAATTTTTGAGGAGGATATTTTTGGGGCGGATGTTTTTCTTTCTGAACTTAAGATGGAGATCTCGTGGGTAGTAATGAAGTCCATCGCCAAGCGCCGCCTGAAGGAGAGGCTTGTGGAAGAGCTTAAAATTTTTTTTGTCGGGGCGGAGCCTGTCAACAATTATGAGATGGCAAAGAGATTGCTGTCCGCCGGCGGCGATCAGGATATTTCGTCCGCGATGATTTTCTCATCGGGGACGAATCTTTTTTATCCGGCCATTCCGGACAAATGCGATCAGGAGCTTAAAACGGTCGCCGAAGACATTGACGATTTTCTCGCTTCTCTTCAGAAAAAAGGCGATGCGGCGGAGGGGGATGAAGCGGCGCGGGAAGAGGGAGAAAAAGATAAAGTGTCTGTGTTTTCAAAGAACATTATAAAAAGACTGACTTATTTGCTGATGAGGAGTCCTTATAATTCACAGAAATTCTTGAGCGGGGCGATAGAGAAGGTTGGGAAAATTGGGGACAAAGGAAAAGCGGAGATGTTTAAAGAGCTTGTTGATTCTTTCCGAAGCGGTGAAATTTATCAAAAGGACAAAAGGGTTTATTCGGTTCTTGACAGCGCCGAGAAGGAGTTTGTGTCCCCCGGCGCAAGATATTCCGTCCTGCTTGATAAGATTGAAAGACAAGAAGACGTGTTAAAAGGAGGCTCGGGGCGTTTCAAATGAAATTAAGAATAGCGATAGTCCTTGCCATCTCTGGGGTAATAGTCTTTATGATTGTTTTTGGCGGCTCTTTAAGAAATGCGTGCAGGGATTTTATTTCCCCTTTTCTTTTTTCATCGTCTGCGCCGAAAGCGATTGACGGACAAGGGCTTGAGGGTTTTCAACTTGGGAGTTTCAAACATGTTTTCGCCTCTTTGCGCAGGGAAAACGCCGAACTGAGGGAACTCCTGAAGATAGGAAAAATGCGCGATCACAGGATAGAAATAGCGCAGACAATAATAAGGGATCCTAAGAATTGGAGGAAGCGTCTTGTCATTGACAAAGGGAAAGACTGCGGGCTCGAAGTCGGGATGTTTGTGTTGTCGGCGAATGCCGTAGGCGGCATAGAAACAAAATATTCCGTGTCGGGAAGAATAGTGTCTGTTTCCGAACATTCTTCGGAGATAGGGACGATATTCGACGAAATTTTTTCCATGAGTGTTATGATAGGAGAAGAGGGTATTCCAGCGGTACTCAGGGGGGGGGATTTGCCGGCCCTTGTGTATTTTGACTCATCGCTTATAAAAGGGGGAGAATTTACCGTATTCAGTTCGCCGTATTCAGAATTTTCAGCGCCTTATATTCCGATAGGGACAACGATTATGGAGGAGGGAACTGATTTGTTTAAGTTAATAGACAGGCTTCCGTTCAATACTTGGGCGGATATTCAGAACATAAGATTTGTCATAATCCTGATTCCGCGGACACCTCCCTGAAAGGGCGGATTCTCCATAATGTCAGAATTCAGGAGTCAACGGAGGACTGCGATTTTCGCAGTTTTATCAAAATGAAACTTAATTGGCGCCGGAACTGGGATCGAATGCCGCTAAGTTAAGGATTTCGAAAAAAGTAACTCGGGTCTATCTGACCCGATAGTCGCGGGTCAAATAGACCCGCGCTACCTCGAAATGCGCATTAACTTA
>JAGVIF010000022.1 GCA_020056205.1 Lentisphaeria bacterium
AATCCCACGCTAAAGCTGTGAACTCCAACCCTATGATTTGGTGATATAGAGATTTAAAGATTTGGATATTTTTCATTCGATGTTCATAATTTTTTTTATTTTTCCCGACCGCCGGTTTTCCACTCTGACATTCTTAGTATTTGGTGATTTTAAGATTTAGTGATTTGCGGATTTTTTAATCGTGCAATCATCCAATCACCCAATCTTTGACACTCTGACACTCTCAATCTTCCGCACTCCCGCACTTTAGAACTCCCGCACTTCTTTATCGTTTTCTACTTTCTAAATTCTACTTTCTAATTTTTTTTGCCTGCGTCTTCATTTATCCTGAACGCTGAACGGTGAACCCTTTCTTTATTCTTTTGGGTTGCGGGCGTTCGCCCGCCTTGAGTTTATGATACGACTGTGGCGGAAGAGTAATCTCCGGAGAGGACTTTTTCAAGGCTTTCGGGCTCTGAAAAATTAAAGACGATTATAGGCAGGGAATTATCTCTGCACATAGAGAAGGCGGTTGAATCCATAACCTGCAGTTTTTTTGACAAGGCATCTTCATAGGATATTTTTCCAAAGCGGACGGCATCCGCGTATTTTTTGGGGTCTTTGTCGTATACGCCGTCAACTTTAGTGGCTTTAAGCACGGCTTCGGCGTTAATTTCAAGGGCGCGCAGAGCCGCCGTCGTGTCTGTGGTGAAAAATGGATTGCCCGTGCCTCCGGCGAATATTACGATATTTCCTTCGTCAAGAGCCTTTTTTGCTCTTTCGTGATCAATTCTTCCCGCGAAAGGCTCAACGGGGATTGAGGATTGGATTATCGCCGAGAAACCGGCGTTATTGAAGGTTTCTTTCAGGCATACGGCGTTCATTATCGTAGCCATCATTCCCATATAGTCGGCGTTAACTCTGTCAAAGCCGGATTTTGAAGATGCCGGCGCGCCGCGCCAAATATTTCCTCCTCCTACGACTATGGCCATTTCTATTCCGTTGTCGCAGGCGGAACCGATTCTTGATGCGATATCCGCAACCGAATCTATGTTGTAAGGGGAAGAATCTCCGGCTTCCGCCTTGAGAAATTCCCCGCTGATTTTAAGCAAAACTCTGTCATAAACATATAGGTTTTCCATTTTCCGCCTCCGGTTATTTTATTCATCATCATCTTTTTTTTCAGCAGCGTCCTCATAGCCTTCCACGAGGATGTCTCTTTTGGCGCTTGCTCCGACGGCTGGGCCGACTATTCCTCTTTTTTCAAGGGCTTCTATCAATTCAGCGGCTTTGTTGTATCCGACTTTGAGCCTGCGCTGCAGATAGCTTGTGCTTGCTTTTTTATCCGTCAGTATTATTTCAAGGGATTGTTTCAGGAGTTGGTCGCCGCAGTCTTTGAGGTATTGTTCGACAATTTCAGCGATTTCAGGATGTTTCCCTGTTTCGCCGCTCTCTTCCCCGTCGGGCAGCAGTATGCGTTCATCGAAAATCTGTTCAACCTGGTCGGTTACGAATCTGACCACGTTTTCTATCTCATGGTCCTGAATAAAAGTGCCCTGTATTCGATCGATAGCCGAACTTCCCGGCGGGGTGAAGAGCATATCGCCCTTTCCGAGCAGAGTTTCAGCGCCTTTTCCGTCAATGATAACTCTGCTGTCAACCTGCGATGAGACCTGAAGGGCTATGCGGGTGGGAATATTTGCTTTTATCGCTCCGGTGATAATCTGAACTCTCGGTGTTTGCGTGGCTATCACCATGTGTATCCCGGCCGCGCGTCCTTTCTGCGCGATTCTCGCAATTGATATCTCAACATCATTTTTAAACTCTGTCATCATTATATCGGCTAATTCGTCTATGATGATGACGACATATGGGAGCGAGTCGGGGATTTCATTTCCCCCTGAATCGCGTTCCGGGTCATGTGATTTTTGGCGGCTGTTAAATGAAGTCAGATTTCTTGCTTTGAGTTCCGAAAAGAGTTTGTATCTGCGCTCCATTTCATTAACTCCCCAGCGTAGCGCCCGCGGGACTTTTTTGGCGTCATTTACGACCTCGACGTTCAGGTGGGGCAGAGGCTTATACCACGAGAATTCGACCATTTTAGGGTCAACGAGTATGAATCTGAGTTCTATCGGGCTGAACTTGTATAACATACTGAGCAATATCGAGTGCATGCATACGCTTTTTCCGCTTCCGGTGGCGCCGGCGATAAGCATGTGAGGAGCCTTTGCAAGGTCTGTCACAATGGCTTTTCCGGCGACATCTCTGCCGAGAATTATCGGAATTTCAGCCTTGCTTCTCAACCACGCGTCGGTTTCCATAATCGAGCGCAGTGTGATTGTCGAAACGGATGAGTTCGGGATTTCGACTCCGATGGTGTTTTTCCCCGGAATCGGAGCGAGTATGCGTATGCTTTCGGCCTCAAGCTGCATAGCCAGATTATTGGTGATTTCAGTAACTCTTTGGACTTTAACTCCGGGCGCGAGGAGAATTTCGTAGCGGGTTACGCGGGGACCTGAAATTGATGCCACGACCTTGCCTTCTATTTTAAAACTGTCAAGAGTTTCCTGGAGAAGTCTTTTAGACATCTCGATTATCTCTACGTTTTCCCCCTCTATCTTGGCGCCTTTCTCAAGGAGCGAGATTGGCGGAAGCTCGTAATGATAAGATTGACCTTTCTTCTCGTTTTTTATCACTTTTTTCCTCGTCGGCGCGTGTATTTTTTTATCTTCTTCCTCAAGGGCGGAAGAAACTGTATCCTTCTTGGGGGCGCTTAGGGCAGGGGAGATGGATTCCGAGTCGTCATAATTTTCCTCATTTGCGCGGTCTTTCGCGCTGTCGGAAGGTGTTTTTTCCGCCTCCTCTAACATTTTCGCGAACTTTTCTCTCTGTTCCTTCAATCTTTTTTCTCTCATGGAGTCAACTGTGTCCTCATCGCCCCTCATCGCTTTTATTTTTTTGCGCTCTTCGAGGCGTTTTGCGAGGACATCCTTCCAGTCCGCGAACCAGACAAATAATAATCCGCTGAGGAGAAATGTGAATCCGATAATAAAAGTTCCTATGCTTCCTATGTATCTGCTTATCAGTCCGGCGCGGACGGATTGTTCCGGCGCGGCAAGGAGTTGTCCGAATACGCCGCCTGAGAGGTTTGAAAGTTTGTTCTCTCCCGTCGTTCCTATGCCAAGACTCTCAGTTATTTCGGAAAATGTCCCCGGAAACATGCCAAATAATATCGTCGTTCCTATCGCTATCGCCAAAAGAGCGCCGAAATATCCCCGTCTCTTGGTCGGAACCGCCGAGAGCATTGGTCTTGCGGAGCAGATCGTCAGAAAAATTAGCAGAGGATATGAGGACAGCCCGAACAAATAAAATGCCAGCCTTGAGAAATGTGCGCCGGCAGGTCCGATCCAGTTTTTCAACTGGGCATCGCTGCCGCCTTCAAGGACTTGCAAGTCGGACGCATTATACGAAAACAGCGCAAGGAAGAGCAGAATTATTACGATAACGTAAAATACGTGCCTGAATCTAAAACCGGAGGCGTCAGTTCCATTTTTTTCTTTCTGATCGGGCATTTGTCTCTAAAAGTTTGGTGGCAAGGGCCGGACTTGAACCGGCGACACAAGGATTTTCAGTCCTCTGCTCTACCAACTGAGCTACCCCGCCATAATCACAAAAACGACGGAAGATACAGTCGTTTTGTGAAAAATCAACTTTTGTTCCGAAATCAGGGAAAGGGATGATATGAACCGCAAAACTTAGGTTAAAAGAAAGATCCGATGTAGTCTATGAAATCCGGGGGACTTAAAATCAATACATCCCCTAATTTCTCATGCTTGAAATGTTTGTGGTTTCCGGTCACGATTGGACATCCAAAGGAAATTGCGCATTCGGCAAATGGAATGTCGCCGGGATCTTGCATCTCCACAATTATGGATTTTCTTTCGATTTCCGCGTAAACGGCAAAAAGCGGTTCCATCTACTTCCTTCCAACACGGACTTTTTTAATAATTTCGTTGATGTCGCAGAGGCACATCTTGTCCGAACCGTATTTTTTTGCCGACTCTCTAATTATCGTAAGCGCAAGACGGCTTCTTGCATCTTTTATGTTCTGGATTTCGCTCTCGGCATCTTCGGCATTTTGGATTTCCACAGTGTATGTCATCTTATTCATAGCAAATAATTAGCCCCTTTATCGAATTCTTATTATTGTACAGCTATTTAAAATACATGCAAGTCCTTTTCTATCAAATATTTACAATAATATAGATAGACTCTATTTGCATGGCGTCCCGGGCAGGATTCGAACCTGCGACCCTCTGATTAGAAGTCAGATGCTCTATCCTCTGAGCTACCGGGACATAAAATGTAAATATTCACGGAAGGACATGGTTCAGTGAATACTTCCCTCAACTCCATCAGTGCGATCAAGAATTAACCTTCCCTATCTCTCAACCCAAATCAGGTCTCATTACTTGATATTGTCCATCCAATTCGCTCCGGCAAAGCCGGCGACATGCCCATCCACGAAGAGGGCGTTTCCGAATTTGTTATGATTATTCGGTTTATCATAAGCGATGACCGTATCAACATTATCAGATTCGTTACGCCCGCCGATATAAACATAATCCACATTTTCTTCGGTAAGTTTCCCTCCAGCCATTGCAGTGGTTGTGCTCGGGCAAGTATATATTTTAGTATTTTCCAAATATCCGCCGACTCTCAACATCTCAAGTCCTTCTGCTCCGTTCTTATCTGGATATTGTTCATTGTTCTCCTGCGAATACATACGAACCGCAAGGCCTATTTGTTTGAGGTTACTCGCACAGGAAATTCTGCGAGCTTTTTCGCGTGCCGCATTGAGAGCGGGGAGTAGCATTCCTGCAAGTATGGCAATTTGGACAATTACAAGGACAATTCCCACGGAACCAGTGCTAATGCCGGCGATCGCCATTCCTTTGCCGGAACCAGTTCCCTTTTTAACTTTACTCAGGGCAAACAAACCGAGAATAATTGCAGGAATGCCAAAAAACGGCCCGAAACATAGCAAGCTAAGAATTCCAAGTATCAGGCTTGCAACGGCAAGACCGGATGATTGCGCCGCTACGGCATTGGCGCTTGAAGGTGATTGATGGTTTTTCCCTCCAATCCCCTCCTCAGATAAAAATTCAAGGCAGAATTTACACTTCTGCGCTTTAGCATTTATTATTTCATTGCAATGCGGACATCTTTTTTCATCCGGCGAGAGCTTACTGGAAGGATCCGCAAGCCCAATTGCGTTTTCATCGGCCGTCCTCTTGGGCGACAGTTTCTTTGTCTGTTGCTCAGGACTTGGTTGTGCAGATTGAATAGGGATTTCCTTTCCGCAACTTGGACATTCTCCAACCTGTCCAATCCATTCATCTTCAGATTGGAATTCAGCGCCGCAAAGCGGGCATTTAGCTTCAAATGCTGCCATAATCCTTTCTCCTCCTGACAGTGACAGGAATTTTGATTTCCATGATTTTCATGATGACGGAAGATAAGTCGGCAGGGATGGAAAATCAAATCAAAAAACGGAAAAATGCGGGAAATTCTTCTTCAGTTCTTCGCTCCGCTTTGGATTTGAAACGGAAAAAGTAGTTTGCGAACTTCCGCGCCGCCTACACTGGTGTCTCTCCCCGAGTACCGTTGATCTCGGAATCTTCGGCTTGACCGGGCGCCTACGCCGCACTGCTCAAACGCAAAATGTTAGGTAAAACTCCACAAAATAATAAAGCGCCCAAAATACTGTCAAAATTCCGGAAATCAAATATGGACCGCCAGATTTGCCCATAGCAAGCAATGTCAATTACCAATTTAAAAAAAGATATTGAATTGATGGAACTTTATGGCATTGCCGCTGTCTAATGAGGGAACGATCTTGAATGAACACAAACATTTTACTTATTACCTAAAACAAAGGAGACAAATCATGGTTATGGCTTCAATCAACGCAAACAAATCGAAATCACTCGCGGCTTCAATCCCAACGTTTTTGACGGCACTGTCTTTTATGTTTCTTTCCTTGCTGCTGAACGCGGATGACACTGGGATTGAAAACCTCAAAAAGACAGGAAAGGCGTTTGCGAACGTCGCAAAAAAAGTATCGCCCGCTGTTGTTTTTCTTAAAATTGAAAAGGAGATTAATTCCTATCCGGGTTCTTCTCGTTATGATGGAGGACATAATGCTCCGGGCATGAACGATGAAATGCTCAGACAATTTTTCGGTGTGCCGCCAATGAACCCGCGGAGACAGGGTGAAAAACAGACTGTAGTAGGACAGGGAAGCGGATTTATCATAACGCCCGACGGTTATATTTTGACCGCTAATCATGTTGTCGCCGAAGCTGATAATATTAAAGTTAAATTTCAGGATGAACGTGAGTTCAATGCGAAAATTATAGGGAAGGACCCACAGTCAGACATCGCGGTAATCAAAATAGAAGGGACAGGTTTTCCGTTCGTAGAACTCGGTGATTCGGATGATTTGGAGGTCGGCGAATGGGTCGTGGCAATCGGCAATCCATTTGGGCTGTCACACTCATTAACCGCGGGTATTGTCAGCGCGAAAGGACGTAGCGCCGTAGGCATTGCCGACTATGAGAATTTTATTCAAACCGACGCGGCAATCAACCCGGGCAACTCGGGCGGTCCCTTAGTCAATCTGGACTCTCAGGTTGTAGGCATGAATTCGGCAATTTTCAGTAGTAGCGGCGGTTACATGGGAATAGGTTTCGCTATTCCGGCTAATATGATAAAGGCGATTAAAGACCAACTGATTAAAAATGGCATGGTCACACGGGGGCAAATCGGGATTGTCATCCAGGATATTACCCCCGAGCTGGCGGAGATGTTCAAAGTGAAAGATGCAAAGGGCATTCTTATTTCCCAGGTTATGAAAGGCGCGCCGGCCGATAAGGCGGGTTTGAAATCAGGCGATGTGATTTTAAAACTGAATGAGACGCCTGTTGAAAATATCAGTTCTTTCCGTGGCGCAATTGCTATGATAGCGCCGGGAACTAAAACGAAACTGACAATCCTCAGAAACGATAAAACAAAGGAGATTACTTTAACTGTCGGCAACCAGAATGATCCCCGGTTTTTAGGAAATGATGCTGAAATTTTCGAGAAACTTGGCTTTCAAATCCGGAATTTGTCTCTGGATATTGCGGAACGCCTAGGCTACACAGAGGAACAGGGCGTAGTCATTTCCGAAGTTCTCCCTAATTCGCCCGCGGCTGGACTGGGTTTGCGGCCCGGCACGCTTATATTGTCTGTCAACCATAATACTGTTAAGAATATTGAAGATTTCCGTCAGGTGATTACTGCCGCAGAATCAAACAATATCCTCCTCTTTGTCCGCAACGGTCAATTTTCAAGCTTCGTGGTGATGAGACTCAAATAAAGCAGAGTTTAAAAATAACGGAGGGCGGGTTTTCTTGCCCGCCAGCAAAAGAAACTCGCGGGTTGGAAAACCCGCGCTCCGTTTTTCCAATCGAAGACGCATCAAGACTACTGCGAGTTTCGCAGTTTTATCAAAATGAAACTAAATTGATAAAATCGGTGTTAATCGGTGTTCATCGGTGGTGAAGTTTCAAAGGAAGATAAAACGAAAACAAAGATGAAGATATCACCGAAATTTCTCTTACTGTCGGCTTTAATTCTGCTGTCGGGTATTTTAGACGCGGCTGCCGTAAACTATAAAGTCGAGACAAAAAAGGATACAAACGGGTATGAATACAAAACCGTGGCCGGCGATCCGATGGGCGTTCGTATTTACGCCCTGAAAAACGGACTTCTTGTTTATCTGTCTCTAAATAAGGATGAGCCGAGAATCCAAACTTATATCGCGGTCAGAACAGGGTCCGCCAACGACCCGGCTGAAAGCACCGGATTGGCTCACTACTTAGAGCATATGATGTTTAAAGGCGCCTCTACGATAGGCGCCATAAACTGGGAGGCTGAAAAAGAGCTGTTAAAGCAAATTTCCGATCTGTATGAAAAACATCGGACAAGCGGCGAGCCGGAGAAAAAAAAAGAAATCTACAAAGTTCAACTATGGCGTTTATGGAGATAAAAACCCGGTTAATGATGTCTATTCTGAAGAGGAGCTGAAGATGCTGACTGCGGCAGAACTGACCGATCTGCTTAAAAGTCTTTTCTCATATAAACACTACATTTTCTATTACGGCGCTGAAAGCCCCGATGATGCCGCAGAATTATTGAAACAGAATCATGAAACTCAGGGGGAATTGAAGGAGTATCCAAAAGCGAAAAAATTTGAACAGTTGCCGCTGCCGGCGAAAAACAGAGTGTATTTCGTGGACTATGATATGGTTCAATCGCAAATCGCCATGCTCTCGCGGGATGAGAAATTTGACAAAAAAATGATTCCATATGTCAAGCTCTACAACAAATATTTCGGCAACGGACTTTCTTCCATTGTCTTCCAGGAAATGAGAGAATCCAGAGCCTTGGCGTACAGCGCTGCGGCATGGATATCAACTCCTTCCAGGAAGGAAAGGTTCTTTTCAGTCAACGCCTTCGTTGCCACCCAGTCCGATAAGCTGGAAGACGCTGTCAATGCGATGAGCGAACTTATGAATAATATGCCAAAGGCGGAAATGCAGTTTGAAACCGCAAAACTGGCTATTATGAAAGAAATCGAAACAGAGCGCATTATCAAAACCGGCATTTTCTGGACATATCTGGAGAATTCGGACCGGGGACTGGATTATGATGTCCGCGAAGACATATACAAGAAGATGAAAACTCTCACAATGGATGAGTTTTATGGGTTCTTCACAGAGCATGTGAACGGCAAAAAATATATCTTTATAGTGATGGGCGGCAAAAATAACCTGAACATTGACGCCTTGAAAAAATTGGGCGAATTCAACGAACTCACACTAAAAGATGTCTTCGGATTTTGAAAGTATACTCTATAAGGCTGAAAATTGCATTTTTAATGGAGGGCCACGCTTGCCGTGGCCGGTTATTTTCATGGTCTTGGCCTTGCCGAGCGAAGCGACGCTTGCCTTTGGCAAAACCAAGACCCTCCATTGGACGCCACAGGCGTGGAGGGATGCCCTTGCGGTGTCCGTCCTTATGGTCGCGGCGAGCGCGACCCTCCACAATTTTCATAATTCAGCCTTGTGCAGTATACATTCCGTGAAGTCAAAAATTCATTATGATTGGATAGTCTCCGGCAAATGCCGCCTGGTAGACGAGGCGCAGGTATTTTGCGGTATTCAAGAGAGTCAATCCGACAGAGAGTTGTTTAAAACTTGACTTTGAAAGCTCCTTTCTGGCGCCCTCGAGCAGAGCGGAGCATACATTTTCGTCGAGATTGGGAATTTCAGACAACCTTGACGGAATTTTTAAAGTGCGGTAAAATTTGTTTATTGCTTCCGCCGCAGCCTCGCCAAGCTCCCTGCCGGATAATTTCGTCTCAGGCGCTTCCATAAATCCGCGCGCAACAAAAAGATTTGCGATTTTCGCAACCCTGTTTTCGATGGCGGTGGAATAGAAAACAAGATAATACGGATTGAGGATTGCGCACACAAGGGGGCGGCTCATCCCGCGGGGAATTGCGTTTACGCTCAAATGCCCTCCGTTAGGCTTGGCTGTCATAAGAGCTATTCCGCTGATATCGGAGGCAATGGCCGCCGCTTCCCTTGCCTCCACATTTTCCTCAAGCGCGGCGGCCGCGCTTTCAAGAATCAAGTCCATTCCGGTAATGCACGCGTCTTCAATGTATTCGGAATATTCTCCGTCATACGTCATATAAGTTTCGAGACAGTTTGAAAAAGCTTCAATAACCCTTTCAATGATTCGACTCGGCGCAATGGACATTGTCCATCTGCAGTCGAAAAGAGCCGATGACGGCATCAGGATGGGATCGTCAAGGTGGATTGTTCTTTTTTCCGCCGTAAGAAAGACAGCGGCGAAGCGGTTTATATGCGACGGGGCAAAAGACGTTTGAACCGCGACAAGCGGCACGAATGTTTTTTTCACCTTGGCGAACATTGAGCTTATGACTCCTTCACCCTCATATTTTTCGAGATTTGGAAAGTCGCGGTGAAGCTTCCAGAACGCGATAGCGGCTTTCGCGGCTTCAATCGTGCTTCCGCCTCCGACAGCGAGAACGAGATTGGGCTCCAGTTCTCCAAGCATTGACGCGATTCTAACTACATCTTCGGCGGGGGCGTCAGGCTTTGCCCCCCTTATGATTCCGCCATGTATGCTTAATCCATTGACGGCGAAAGAAAGTTTTATCTTTTCCTGGAGTTTTTTGCTCCAGTCCTGGTCGAAGCCGCCCATTATCACGCATATCTTTTTCCCCCCCCCGAAACCGGCGAGGATTTCTCCGATTTTATCGGTGCAATTACTTCCGAACGCATATCTTCCGCCCGTGTATTCGGACACTATACTGCGCGCGTTTTCAAGTGATTCTTTCATAAGCGTTTGTTTCGAAAGTCGCGTTTTCCCAAAAAAATATTATGCTTTTCCCTGAAAAGAAGTTATATTGAAAACCTGATATTTCAAATATTACAATAATAATCGGACAAAAAAAATGGAAAAAAAACACAAATTAGGATTAATCTTTCTGTCATTTATTCTCGCTTTCTTCCCGGTGAATTTCACTCCCGACGCGCATGCCCAGACCGCCGAAAAGGCCTCCGGCAATGAGGCAAGGACGGTATGGCTCAGGGGGTTTGAAGTTTACGAAAGCGCTGAAATAAACGAGAAAGCGGGGAAGTATGACGAGGCCCTCAGGGGATTTGAGGAGGCGGCCGCCTTGTTTAAAAATGTCCAGTCCAAATATCCGCAGTGGAACAGTTCGCTGATCGAATACAGAGTAAAAATATGCAACAGAAAGATCGAAGGCCTCAAACCTCTTTGCAAAAAAAGCGCCGATCCCGCAAAAAAAGCGCCTCCGAAAGAAGCCAAAGACAAGGACATTGACTCCTATGTTTTTGTGGAGAAAATGCTGCGGAAAGATCTCCAGGAGACAAACAAAAAGCTCGAAATCGCCCTTGCGACACTTCTCGAATCCAAAAAAGAAGCCGCCAAGGGAGTTCTCGCCACCGAAGGAGCGGCAAGGCTCGCCAATGAGAAGCATGAACTCGAGAAAAAATACGCGATAATTTCAGATGAACTTAAAAAGGCGCTCGAAAAATCCTCACGCCAACAGGATAACAGCGAATCCGAAGTTTTTAATAAAAAAATATTTGAGCTGACGGACTCAAAATCCAAGGCCGAAGATGAGATAAAAACCCTTAGAAAAAACAATGAGGAATTGAAAAAAGAGAACCAAAGCCTGAAATTTGCCGGAACCGAATATAGGTATCAGTCCGACAAATATGAGAAAACGATAAAGGACTCTGAAGCGCGCGCGGGAACATTTGAGAGAGAGAGCGCGGGTCTCGCTGAAAAACTTAAAACAAAGGAGGCAGGGCATTCAAAACTAAAAGACGAAATTGAAAAATCATTCAAAGAACTCGAAAAAATAAAAGAACAGAATAGCTCCCTGAAAGAAAAAATAGACGAACTGCTCGAAAAGAATGAAGCCGGAACCGTGGTAAAACAATTTCAAGCGGAAAACCAACTGCTTTCCGATGAAGCCAATTCGCTTCGCACGGAAGCGGAGAAGGCAAAAAAAGAACTTGACGCCCTTAAACAGGGCAAGAACGAGCTTGCGGTCAAAAATGAGAAGTACGAAGCGCTGATAACGGACAATGTCAAGAAACTCGATATACACCGTTCAGACCTCGAATCTTTCAAAAAGAAAAATGAAGATGCTCAAAATCTCGTTGAGATGCAGAAGAAAGACATAGCCGGCCTGACCGCGGAAAAAAAAGAAATGCAGTCCGGTATTGAAAAACTCTCAAAGATGCTTGGAGAAGCTGAAAAAAAGAGTTCCGCCCACACAGAGATGGCCGGATACTACCTCGAAGTCGAGGAAAAAAACAGGAAACTCGATGAATCCGTGAAGTCCGCCCAAAATGAAAACGCGAAACTGAAAGAAGAGATAAAGAAGCATCTCTCCGAAATCGAGGAAACCAAGAAGAATATCTCCGCCGATGAAGAGGGGAAAAAGAAAACCGCATTAGACATAGAAAAAACCCTCCTTGAAAATGGCGACCTCAAAAAGAAAAATGAAGCCGCTCAAAATCTCATTGAATCGCAGAAAAAAGAAATGCAGTCCGGCATCGAAAACCTCTCAAATGCGGTGTTGAAAAAAGAAATTGCGGAAAAGGGCAAACTTGCCGAAACCCTTAAAGCCGAGCTCGAAAAACTCAAAGAGCACAATTCCGCTCTAAGGAACAGGCTTGAGGAAAAGATTGCCGAAGTCTACGCGCCTTCGGCCGGCTTTAAGGAGGAAAAAGAAAAATTTCTTGCTGTTATAGACGAAAAAAACAAAATAATTGAAGAATTGGAACTGGAGCGAAGCATGGAAGATTTGACGCGAAGCACGGAAAAACGCCCCGCGGAAAAGGAAAAGAAGAAAGACAAGAAAATCGCGAAAATTTCGTTGCCGAATAACGAAAAGGTCTCAATACTCATCGAAGCCGCCGTCGCCGCCGAAAAAAATAAAGACATAGAAGCGGCGGTATGGCACTATCAAAAAGTCTTTGAATTCGACAAAACCAACGAGGAGGCTTCATCCAGACTCTCCGCGATTTTCGCGGAAAAAGGCGAGCATGACAAGGCGATGGCTTACCTTAAAAATGCGATTTCCGCACATCCTAAATCGCCGGGACTCGCCATCGCAATGGCAAGAATTTGCGCGCAAAACCCGGACAGACAAAAAGAGGCGTCCGAATGGTACGCAAAGGCGAAGGAACTCGGCGCCGACAAAGACGACGGGCTTGAAAAACTGCCCTCTCCATAAGTTCAGTAAACCCCGCCTGCCTGTGCGTGCCCGCCCGACTGCGAGCGTTCTCGCTCAGGCAGGCAGGGTTCAGTGAATATTTACAAATGCTATCGCCAAAAAGAGAGAAAACCGCTTAAGTTGGGGGGCATTCAGTGTGACCCCGAATGCCTCATACCAGTGTCCTCATAGCTTTTTTCAAAACAATAACGGCTAAAAAAATAAAAAACTATAAACACCGTCAAAAATAGATTTTAACGATATTATCCACGAATGAACCAAAATCCATCCATCTATGAAAAAATTGCGCCAAGCACAAGTAGGCACAGATTCTGTCGCAAACAAGGTTAATGCGGCTGAAGACGGCGCCGTCGTAAATTTTGCGGATATTATCCCTACTGTGTTGACATCTAACGACTTGGCAACATCAATTCACGGAGTCAATTTCCAGATTACTGGCTCAATAACCAAAACTGACAATTGGTCTGGCGATTTGAATATCAGCTTCAGCGATCCTTATGACTTCAATCCCAATGCAGATGATTGGAAAGTTAGATTTTTTGGGCGGCTTTCTCATTATGGTTGGTTGCCAAAGTTTAATGTTACCGGATCATGGAAAGTTAAATTCGAGGAATAAACATGAGTGCGCCAAGCACAGCTAATATAAACCAGTTGGACAATCCAACACGGACAAAGGCTAACCACCAGTCCGGAACTAACCAGAGCGCATAAGGGGGCAATCAATTATGCGAAGCCTTTGGAAAGGTGTTACATCAGCCACAATGCGAAAGCGTGAAGGTATTGAGCCCCGAAATTATCCTTGTCGCACAGGGTCAAGGGTTTCATGTCCTAGAAACCAGGATCGGAACGCGCGAAATGGTGAGTGCGTAACCGGCGTGCCGGGGTCTAAGTCCGTGGCGGGTGAACGGACGGTTTGTATTG
>JAGVIF010000363.1 GCA_020056205.1 Lentisphaeria bacterium
TAAGTTAAGGATTTCGAAAAAAGTAAATCGGGTCTATCTGACCCGATAGTCGCGGGTCAAATAGACCCGCGCTACCTCGAAATGCGCATTAACTTAGCGGCATTTGACCCCGACCCCGAAAAAAGCGCCGGTTTCAAGGGAACGACTGACCCCGAGCGCTTACGCCTCGGGATTTTATCAATAAGAAACTGCCAAGAAAGAGACACGCTAAAGCTGTGAACACCAACGGCAGTTTCAAGGGAGAAGGAACCGAATTTTATAGCGCTTCGATGAAATTTGCAAAAAAGCATTTACGTGTTAGACTTCGCGAATGGTCAAAGAAAAGAAAAAAAAATATTCTGAGGCATTTGGCGCATATTCTAAATATGTGATGCCGACCTATTTGCCTGAAGTAATGCTGGTGAAGGGATGCGGGGTTTATGTCTGGGATTCGGAAGGCAAAAGGTATCTTGATTTCGGCGCGGGAATAGGCGTCTGCAATCTTGGGCATTGTCATCCGTCTGTTACCGAAGCGATATCGGAACAGGCCGGACGGCTTGTTCATGTCTCAAACCTTTATATGAACGAGAAACAATCTATTCTCGCAAAAAAACTTGTTGAAAAAGGTTTTGAAGACGGGATGGTGTTTTTCTGCAACAGCGGGGCTGAGGCTAATGAGGGCGCCATCAAACTGGCGAGAAAATATGGTTCGGCAAAGGGGAAATTTAAAATAATAACTATGGAGGATTCTTTTCACGGAAGAACCCTCGCGACGCTTTCGGCGACCGGACGGAGCAAATACAGGGACGGATTCGCCCCTGATATGCCGGGTTTTGTGTCAGTCCCTTTCAATAATTTTGAGGCAGCCGCAAATGCTTGCGACAAAGAGACTTGCGCTATCATGCTTGAGCCTGTCCAAGGCGAGGGCGGGATAATCGAAGCCGGCTCTGATTATCTCCTGAAGATCAGAAAGTTTTGCGATGAGAAAGGCATCCTTTTGATATTTGATGAAGTTCAATGCGGAGTGGGACGGACCGGCGCCTTTTACGCATTCCAGCAATACGGAGTGCAGCCTGATGTAATATCGCTGGCGAAGGCGCTCGGCAATGGATTTCCAATCGGAGCATTCATGGCGAAAAGACAGTTTGCAACAGTCCTCAAAGCCGGAAGCCACGCGAGCACTTTTGGAGGAACCCCGCTCGCCTGCGCGGCGGCCATCGCCGCTATTGATGTATTCGAAAAAGAAAATGTTCTCGAAAATTGCAGAGAGCAGTCCGAGTATCTTTTCGCGAAGTTAAGAAAAATCCCGTCAAAAAATATTGTCGAAATCAGGGGAAGGGGGCTTATGCTTGGAATCGTTTTGAACGCCAATGTCGCCTCGGCAAAGACAGAATGCATGAAAAAGGGCCTTTTGGTTCTGAGCGCGGGAGAAAATGTCATCAGACTTCTGCCCCCCCTGACAGTCTCTAAAAATGACATAGACGCGGCCGTCTCGATTATTGAAAATGTCCTGAATCCGTGAAGGCGCCCCCCGGCGGCGCAAATGCGGGAATGAGTTTATTATTTGATTATCAATATGTCATAAATAATTTATAAGGTGAATAAAAATGCAAAAAGACCTCCTTACCATTGAAGAACTCAACGGCGCCGACCTTGAAAAAATCATATCAATGGCGTCAGAGATGAAGAAGAAAAGATTCGACCTTTCAAGAAGGCCTCTCGAGGGCAAAAGCGTGGGAATGATTTTCTCGAAATCCTCCACAAGGACAAGGGTCTCTTTTGAAGTTGGAATACATGAATTGGGTGGAAATTCCATTTTCATGGACATGTCAAATCTGCAAATCGGCAGAGGAGAAAGTTTTGCCGACACTGCCAGGGTCCTCAGCAGATATTTGCATGCGGTGGTAATCAGGACATCCAAGCATGACGATGTCGTGGAATTTGCGAAATTCGCGAATATCCCGGTCATAAATGCGCTTACGGATTCATTTCATCCGTGCCAAGCGCTCGCAGATCTCTTCACCATATACGAATACAGTGAACAACTCAAAGGAGTTAATGTCGCGTATCTCGGAGACTGTTCGAATAATATCGCCAATTCGCTTATACTCGGGGCGAAGCTTGCGGGGCTTAACCTGACGTTGTCGTCTCCTCAAAAGTTTGCGCCCAATGAGGATCTCATCAGGAATCCCGACAGGGGGAGAGGCAAGATTCGGTGGGAACAGGATCCTTTTAAGGCTGTGCGAAATGCTGAATATATATACACCGACGTGTGGGTGAGCATGGGCTTTGAAAACGAGGCAAAAAAACGCATGCGCTCCCTAAAAAAATACAGAATAACAAGCGAAATCGTCGGGGCCGCCGCGCCGGGAGCGAAAATAATGCACTGTCTGCCGGCGCACAGAGGAGAGGAGATAACCGACGAAGTTATTGACAGCCACGGCTCGATAGTCTTTGAACAGGCTGAAAATAGGCTCCACGTTCAGAAGGCGATCCTGACGATGCTGTTAGACACGCAGAAAAACGGAGAATTTGAAAGTGAATACTAAGACTACAAGCGTGGCAAAAGAAGGGGTTGCCAGAAAAACCGTGAGGGAGACTTTCATGTACCATCTGACAACCTCGCTGGCAAGGCGGCCGGACAGGGCTACACAGCATGACAACTATCTCGCCGTTGCCCTTACAGTAAGAGAATTGCTCGTTGACAAATGGATTGCGACCCGCTCCGAATACGAGGCAAGCGGGCAGAAGTGCGTATGCTACATATCTCTTGAATACCTTATGGGAAGAGTTCTCGGAAACGCAATGATAAACCTCGAAATATACGATGTTGTGAAAGAGGCGCTCGCCGAATATGTGGATATTGACAAAATTGAGGAATTCGAAGCCGACGCGGGGCTTGGAAACGGAGGACTCGGAAGGCTGGCGGCATGCTTTCTCGATTCAATGACAACTATGCAGCTACCGGCATTCGGCTACGGGATAAGATATAACTACGGCATATTTAAACAAGTAATACAGGACGGCTATCAGATCGAAGAACCGGATAACTGGCTGAAAACCGGGAACCCGTGGGAAATACGACGCCCTGAGAGGAGCAGAGTTGTCCGCTTTTATGGCAGAACCGAGCCGTGTAAAAATTGCTCAAAAAAATATAAAAGAGAATGGTGTGACACCGAAAATGTTCTTGCCATGCCCTACGACTATCCCATCCCGGGCTACAGGACAAGCCATGTGAACAATCTGCGGCTTTGGTCGTCCCAGTCCACCTACGGTTTTAACCTGGACAAGTTCAATCAGGGCGACTACGTAAACGCGAATATTGAGGCATGCCTCGTTGAAAACATAACCAAAGTCCTCTACCCAAATGACAACAACTACGAGGGCAAGGAATTGCGCCTGAAACAGCAGTATTTTCTCGTTTCAGCCACCATTCAGGACATAATAATGAGATACAAATATCTCGGAGGGAACATAAAAAAACTCAATGAAAACGTTGTAATACAACTCAACGACACACATCCGGCTCTTGCCGTTCCTGAACTTATGAGAGTGCTCGTTGACGAGGAAAATGTTGACTGGGATGACGCATGGAATATATGTGTTAAAACTTTTGCATACACAAATCACACGCTGATGAGCGAGGCCCTCGAAAAATGGTCTGTCGAACTGATTAGCAAACTCCTCCCAAGACATATGGAAATAATGTATGAGATGAACCAAAGCTTTCTCAGGAAAATAGCCAACAAATACCCGGGCAACAATTCAAAAATATCAGGGATGTCTTTTATCGAGGAAGGCGCGGAGAAAAAAATCAGGATGGCTTATATCGCCATTGCGGGAAGCCACAGAGTAAATGGAGTGGCTAAGCTCCACACCGAACTGCTGAAAAACGGCCTCTTCCGCGATTTCTACGGGTATAGCCCGTATAAATTCATAAACGTCACAAACGGCGTAACGCCGAGAAGATGGCTGCTCAAAGCCAACCCCCCTCTTTCGAGCGCGATAACTGAAAGGATAGGCGACAAATGGCCGAAGCATCTATCGGAACTCGAGAAATTGCTCGCGTTCGAAAAGGATCAGTCGTTTATCGCGGATGTTCAGAAGGCGAAAATGGAAAATAAAAAAAGACTCGCCGACTATATACTTCAGCACAACGGAATAAAAGTCAACCTGAATTCCATTTTCGATGTCCATGTGAAAAGACTTCACGAATACAAACGTCAACTGCTTAACATATTGCATGTCATATCATTGTATCTCGACTTGAAGAACGGCGGGGAAGAAAATTTTACTCCCCGGACTTTTATTTTTGCCGCCAAAGCCGCGCCAGGATATTATATGGCCAAGATGATAATAAAATTCATAAATTCGGTGGCTTCGGTTGTCAATAACGATGAGGAAATAGGGGATAAACTGAAAGTCGTTTTCCTCGCGGATTATGGTGTTTCTCTCGCTGAAAAAATAATTCCGGCGGCAGACCTGTCGGAGCAAATCTCGCTCGCGGGGACGGAAGCGTCCGGAACAGGAAATATGAAACTGTCTCTGAACGGAGCGTTGACAATAGGCACAATGGACGGCGCCAATGTCGAAATATGCGAAGCGGTCGGACGGGAAAATATGTTTATATTCGGGATGACCGTTGGGGAGGTCAAGGCCCTTGCTTCAAAAGGCTATCGTCCGTCGGACTATCTTTCGAAACAACCCGGTCTGCAGAGAACAATCTCCCTGATAAGAGACGGCTTTTTCTCGTATGAACAACAGGACTTGTTCA
>JAGVIF010000075.1 GCA_020056205.1 Lentisphaeria bacterium
CTCGACATACCGCCTTGGGTATGCCTCTGGTTTTGCGGCTTGTCTGAATTTCATAATCTCCTTCATCGGCATCGGTTTTGAGTTTTGCAATTGGCTCCTTTGAAACTGCCGCTTTTTTCGGGGTCGAATGGCGCTAAGTTAAGGCAGTTGCCACAGGGGTAACTCGGGTCTATTTGACCCGATAAGAGAATAGCGGGTCAGATAGACCCGCGCTACTTCGAAATGCGCATTAACCTGCATTTTGCGTTTGAGCGGCGCCATGTCAGCCCATTATTTCTGATTTTGAATCGAGGAATATGCCTCTTAGGTTCATCTTGAGGGCTTCGGGGTTGCTTGCGGCCTTTAGAGCGTCTTCCTCAGTCACAAGCCCTTCATTGATAAGGCCGAGCAATGACTGATTGAAAGACTGCATCCCGTCGTCTCTTCCGTTTTCGACAGCGGCGGGCAATTTGTCGAGTTTATTTTCGATGAGCAGTTTATGCACCATCGGCGAATTTATCATTATTTCCACCGCCGGAATTACGCCGCCGCCAAATGCTCTCGGCAAAAGCCTTTGCGCGCATACAGCTCTGATGTTGACAGCCAGGGCGCTTCGTATGGAGTCCTGTTCAGTTTTTTCGTAAAAATCAAGGATTCTGGTGACGGACTGGGAGGCATTTGTCGAGTGCAGCGTCGTAAAGACCAGATGTCCGGTGTCTGAAGCCTGAAGTGCGGCGTCGAAACTCTCCCTGTTCCTCATCTCTCCTATCATGATGACATCCGGGTCCTGTCTGAGGACATGGACGAGAGCCGAATAGAAAGTCTCCGTGTCAAGCCCCACCTCTCTCTGTTCAACCACCGACTTATCGTCTTTAAAATCATATTCTATCGGGTCTTCGATAGTGATTATATGCTTTCGGAAAGTCATATTTATGTGCTGTATCATTGCGGCGAGGGTGGTTGATTTTCCGGAGCCTGTGGTGCCGGAAACTATTATTATTCCCCTTTGCGATTCCGCTATTTTTTGCAGGATTTTTGGGACGCCGAGCGCATTAAAATCCATCACATCGGATCTTACGTGCCGCATTGCTATGGAAGTCATTCCCTTTTGTCTGTGAACATTGACCCTGAATCTTCCCACGCCTTCTTCGACGTATGATAAATCGAGGTCTCCGGTTCTGCGGAGTCTGGCCTTCCATTCGTCGGTTCTTATGAGAATGTCTACGGCTTTTTTCACATATTCGCTGTCGGCGACAAAGTTGCTGTCCACAAGTTCACTCTCGATTCTCAGAGTTATTGGAGCATTTTCTCTTATGTGCCAGTCTGAAGCATTAGACTGGACGCCGAGCTCGAGGATTTCTTTTAACACGCTGTTTCCAGGCATAACTGTTCACCCGTTGTATTTGTCCATTTTTGTTTTCATTTCCGATACGGCGGTTTGAATTCCAAGCATCACGGATTTTGCTATGATGCTGTGTCCTATGTTTAGTTCAACCATGAAGGGAATTTCAAGTATCCCCCCGATGTTGTCGTAGTCAATTCCGTGTCCGGCGTTGACCTTTAATCCTATGCTGTTTGCGAATTTCGCGGCGTTGCAGAGCCGTTTTAACTCGTTTTTTTTTTCGGCTGCTGACGCGAGGGAGTATTTTCCGGTATGAAGCTCTATGAAGGGGGCTCCGGAGGCGGCCGCGCCCTCAATTTGTCTCGTATCGGGGTCTATGAATATGCTGACGATTATTCCTGCCGCTGTGAGGCGGACTACGCCTTCTTTGATTTTATGCGGGTCGGAGATCACATCGAGTCCGCCTTCGGTCGTCAATTCCTCTCTTTTTTCCGGCACTAAACAACAGTTGCGCGGTTTCAATTTCGAGACAATTTGAATCATTTCGCCGGTCAGCGCCATCTCCATATTCAACGATTTTACTTTTTGAGCGAGAACCACCATATCGCTGTCCTGGATATGGCGCCTGTCTTCCCTCAGGTGCGCTGTTATTTCGTCGGCTCCGGCCTTTTCTGCCATCAAAGCGGCCTCAAGAGGGCTCGGGAGGGCGGCCTTGCGCGCCTGCCTGAGCGTTGCCACATGATCTATATTGACTCCGAGCCTTAAC
>JAGVIF010000210.1 GCA_020056205.1 Lentisphaeria bacterium
ACTGCCGTTGGAGTTCACAGCCCCGAGGCCCCGCAGCTCGGGATCTTCGACTTTAGCGTGTCTCTTTCTTGGCAGTTTCTTATTGATAAAACTGCGAAACTCGCGGTAGGACGCTATTTACAAAGACACTAAGAGTATGCGCAAAAAAAGATTTTGCGATTTTCGCAAAAATCTTTTTTCGGCAGACTCTAAAAAAGGGCAATGTATCTTTCAGAAAGAGCGTCGTCTATTATCGAATGTTTAATATAGTAATTCGGTTTTTCTCTCAGGTTTATCCTTTGCGGCGGAACTTTGTCAATGCCATTGCTGTCGAGGACTATTACGACCACCGGCCTCATTATAAAAGTTGGATTGATGGCAACGATTTTCGCGATTTCTTTCGTGCTTAATTTCACGTACGAACCGATAGGATATATCGAGAACTTGTTAAAAAATATTCTGACTATGTCTTTGTTGAAATAGCCGTTCATTTCCTCTCTCATACTTTTCATAGCCTCGACGGGGGGCAGAAATTCGCCGCGGACTCTTCTGTGCATCAATTTTTCAAAGCTGTTGCATAGACTAATTATTATCGCGTATTGATACATCGCCTCTTGAATGCTTGTTTTACCGAGAATCTTTTTCCTGTCGTTCACAAGCCCATGCAGGAAAAAGAGAGACTCCATGTCGAAGCCGCTTATGCTTATGTTTCTTATGAGTTCCGACGAATATGTTCTTTCGAGTTCGGTTGTCTCAGTCACATTGAAGGCGCCATTGTCCGCGAGTCCGAGATGGTTGCACAATGAGGCCATTGCGACGTATAGGAGGTGGTCGTCGAAAATCCCAATGCTTACGGATATGTTCACCGCGTATATTGCGACATTAACGCCGTAGACAATCACTTTCGCGGCATCCTCGTCTATGCCGGTTTTTCTCTCGACGAATGAATAGGGCGAATTGGCTATCCCCATCAATATCCTTTCATCCTCTTTGATGAGCGTAATTATCCTCTGCAAATTCGCGGTCAAAGGGGAGAAATCCGCTTTTCCCTTATTTTTCAATTCCGACACGAGGGAGGCGAATAATCTTACGGCGTCAAAATAGGCGTCTATATGCGTTTGAACTTCAGAAACGCTTGTTTTAATTTCGTTTTCCGGCGCCATCAATATCACCTGAATTTTGGAGCGAAACCTACATCAATTTATTTTAAATTCAATGTTTTTCATTAGAAACATAAGGATGAGATACATTGCCGCGACTTGGATAAAAAGCAATATTGCCTCAAAACTGCTTACATTTCTTATGGTTATTGCTGAAATCGCGATTGCGGCCGAAAAGAGACAAAGTATTTTCGCCGAACTTTTTTGGGAAAAGCCGAGATTCATCATTCTGTGCCCAACGTGGTCTTTGCCGCAATATTTTATTGCTTCCGGTATGCCCGTTGTTGTGCCTTTGATGTATCGGTTCACTATGACGAATGCTATATCAAATATCGGAAGGCTGAGGATCAATATTGGAATGACGGAGGCTTTGACAGGATTTTTTGACCAGCCTCCCATGAGCCCGGCGGCCGCGAGCGTGAAACCGAGAAAGAAACTACCGCTGTCACCCATGAATATTTTTGCGGGATGCCAGTTAAAACAGAGAAAGCCGAGAATGCTCCCTGCCAGAGAAACGGCAAGCAATCCCCAGAAAAAAGTTCCGGTTTGTATTGAAACAGCCAGATAAGCGAGACATGCGATGAACGAAATGCCGCCGGCCAATCCGTCCATATGATCAAGGGCATTCATCGCGCTTGTAATTCCCACGATCCATAAAACCGATATGATTGTGTTGAAGATGTCATTGTCCAAGCCCAGCTCGTAAAATGGCAGATTCGATGAAACTCCATACTTTTTCAGGAGGATTGTCAGGAGAAAAAGGGCAATCAATTTCGCGGCGGCCGGCACTCCCCTTATGTCGTCAATCATGCCTACGATTAGGGCTAACCCCGATCCGATGATTATTCCCTTCTGGGTGTCGTCAAAATAATACAGCAGGATCATTGGAATAACGAAGGCCGCGTATATTCCGATTCCGCCCATTCTTGGGATGGGTCTTTTATGAATTTTGCGTTCATTCGGTTTGTCAAGAATCCCAAGCGCCGGCAATAATTTAACAAGAATGAAAGTAAAAAGAATGGACAGCGCCAACGCGCAGGCAAAGCTTACCAGATAAATATTTTCTTGTGAGCCGTATATTTTATACATTAGTAAAAATCGGAATCCCGCCTGTGCAATCTTGGGAATCTTATCTGTTCTCTTACCTGATATCCGCGCAAAATCAGGTCTCCGAAGGTCATCAGATAATTCGCGTAACGTTCATACTCGCTCAACCCCTGTTCCGGAACAAAAACAATGTCTCCCTGTTTGAGCCATAAATTCTTTTGTTTTTCTTTGCCGAG
>JAGVIF010000130.1 GCA_020056205.1 Lentisphaeria bacterium
CATAACGCCGACCCAGTGTTTGTTCAGCTCCGAAATAGGTGTCGGCGGCGATCCGTAATGCGTGGGTCCAAAGCCGTAGGCGGCGTAACGTTGGTCGAGATCGAGGTAGAGATCGGGGCGCGGCACGAACTTTCGGTGTTCGTAGATATAATGAACGACGCGCAAGTCGTTCGCGTTCTTCACCGCATGCTCCGTATACCCCCAGGAAAACGAGTCGGACGAATATTCCTGCACTTCTTGGATGCTGCCGGCCGGGGTGTGCCAGCTTGTAACACGCCTGCCGTCTTTCTCCGTCACCTCATGCCGGACTTCTTCTCCTTCAATCGTATCGCCCGCTACGCAGCCGGGGATATACTCGCCGATGTTCAACTCGCGGTGCATGTGGTGCAAGCCGTCCGGTCCCTGCCAGCGTTCCGGCAGGTCGCCGATGACCTGATGCGCTGAATGCCAGTACGTAAGGTCGCCAAACCACGCCATTGCATCCGGGGTTTCCCCGCGGAAAACCGCTTCCATGCGTTCTCTAAATGTCATTGATCCTACTACTCCTTTGCAACTGTTGCCTTTAAATCAGTTTTAAGTGTTAGGTTTTAAGTTCTGTCTGACAGGTCTGACGTGTCTGACAATTCCGACCACTTCCGAACTTTCGCATTTTCGCACTCCCTTTTCCTATTCTATTTGGTGATTTAAAGATTTGGAGATTTTTAAATCGCGCAATCATCCAATTATCGACACTTTGATACTTTGATACTCTGACACATTGACACTCTCAATCTTCCGCACTCCCGAACTTTAGAACTAACATCAAGTTTCTCATGTCCGAAACCCATAACACTCCTTTCGATTCCGATCCCGACCCCGACCCCGAAATTAGAACTTTAGAACTTTAGAACTTCTCTTTTGGCTTAGCATTCGATTCCGACGCCGATTAAGTTTCATTTTGACGGAACCCCGAGGCGTAAGCGATCGAGGTTCGCCGCTGAATTTTAATTCCATTTGAAGACAAGCGACAGGTATATGCGCTTCTTAAGTCCTTCATATCCTTCCGGCGCCTGCGAAAAAGGCAGGATGGCGTCGATGAAATCTTTAGCCATGAGACGACCTTTGCGTATGGCTTCAATTGTCTTCTGGCGGTCTTCTACGCCACGGTCTTTCGGCGCGATAATCGTGACTCCCTCGCCCGGCATGAATCCGAACGGATTGATGGAAACCGGTTCTATGTAATTGGCCTGCATGATCAGGCGCGGCCAGTCGCCATGGTAAAATGCTATTGGTTCGACCTTGTAGTCCGCGCCATATGCCTGCGGTTTTTTACGGAGCATCTTGTATGAGGCTAGGGCGCCGGCGGAAGAGCCGGAACTCTCCACCACGATGTCCGCCCCGCCGTTACAGACGACCGCAAGACGGTACATGGCATTTTCTTCGGACATATTGACCGTTTCGGCGACTCCGCGTTTACGCGCCTTTTCGAGACGCCCCTGATCCACATCGCAGACTATGACCCGGCATCCGCGGTTCATGAGCCATGCCGCGGAGAATGCGCCGATCAGCCCCTGTCCAATAACCACCGCCGTTTCGCCTGCAACCGGGTTGGCCGCCTCCACGCCGCGGAAACTAATCGCAGCGACTTCGGCAACAACATAATCCAGAGGTTCTGCGCCATCTGGCAGCAACACTGCGCGATTCTCGCCGGTCGTGGGATACACGTGGACACCGGCCTGTCCTCCCCACATGGACTTGATTCCAGGAATCGGTCTTGGATTGCGTCCGCTCACAAGGTCTCCGATCTTGAAGCCCCTGACATCGGCGCCGGTTTCTATAACCTTGGCAACGGCGGAATAACCGGGGATGAGAGGGAAATCTTTCTTTGTCGAATAATGACCGCCGAGTACACGCAGTTCGGTTCCCGGCGAAACGAAGGTGAAAATGGTTTCACAGACAATTTCATCGGCTTCGCAGGGCGCAAGCTCCAACTTCCTGATACAGACCTTGTCTATATCCTCAAAAACAATCGCATTTCCTTTTTTGGTCATAACATATCCTTTTTTTATCACTTTGTTTTTCAGGCGAAATGCTCATCATCTTCAGGATGCTTTCCTTCACGAAAATAGTCAAAAACAACGCGTTCATTCTGCTCCGGTGTGTCATAGTTGTAACTGGCAATGATAAGGCCGCCATGAGGCGTTCTCCACTTTTCCAGGCGTTTGCACTCGGCCAGCGTCTGCGCAGGTGTGCCGATGGAAGGAATATCCGGATGAACCTCCCACGTGATGCCCCACGGATCAGTCCCGCGCGCGTCTTTTATGAAGAAGTCGAAGACATCTACCGTGTCATCCCAGCCGAAGCGGCCAAAGTACATTCCCACTCTGGGCGGGTCTTGAAAATGAATACATCGCCTGATGATTTCTCGCGGTGTCATGGAAAATCTCCTTTTATTGCTTTCCTTAATTTTTCCGCAATAATTGATTTATTATTGTATGGAGTTACAATAACCCGTTGACTGTGTCGGAAAAATGTACTATCCGGATATTCTTTTTGCACTTTTTGGAGGTTGAAGAAAATGGCTACAGCACGTTGCGTGTTTGCGGCGGAAGTTAAAACCGAGGTCGAACGTCCCTGCGGAATGCACGGCCACGCATGCACCGAGATAGTTTGTTATCTGGAAGGCTCCGGACGGCTCGTTCAGAAGAAACAGCAACTGCGATATGGACCGGGTTCCGCCTCCATATATCAGCCGGGCATGGAGCATGCGGACGTTCCCGAATCCTCCGGAACCCAAGTTTGTGTCGGAGTAAGCGGCTGTGGAGCCGAAAAGCTCCCTTCAGGAATGTTAAAGGCAGATGAAAGCGTGATGAAATGCGCCGGGCATATTCTGCAGGAAATAAAAAAGCCGAAGGGAAGGAACAATCAGGAAAGACTTGACATCCTCGCAGGCTGGCTGGTTCTGGAACTTCACCGCATTGCCGGAGCTGTTTCAGAAAAGAACTCTCCCCATGACCATGCAATCGCGCTAAAAAAAATGATTGATACTAGGTTCGACGAGATCATCAACTTGCAGGAACTTGCCGGAACCCTTTATATCAGCCCCGACTACTTGAGGCACATCTTCAAACAGCGCATCGGGGAATCTCCCCTGAACTACCTGATCCGAAAAAGACTTGACTCCGCGCGCGAGCTACTTAATTTTAGCGACCTGCCTGTCAGCGAAATAGCGCACCGCGTCGGACTGGACAACGCATATTATTTTTCACGCCTCTTCCACAAGCGTATTGGATTCAGCCCTTCAGAATACCGCCGGCATTCACGAAAAAAAACGCGGACGTAATCAGGTCAGTTAAAAACGTTCAATAATGGCTTTTGCCTCTTCTGCCACGAGTTTTGACTCGCATTTTTCAAACGCCGCCACTTTTTTCTTTATTTCTTCCAGTTGACGGGTAAGCGCCTTGCTCGGTTTCTTCTCGATTTTTTCTTGAACTTTGCGTAATTCCGCAAGAAGAATGCCAAGTTTGACCGCCGAAGGATCAGTTTTTAGTTTTGTCAGTAAATCTTTGAATTTTTGTTCCGATTCCATCCCGGCAATGAGCTTGACGTGATCTTGGAGGTCAAGCAGGGTCTCGGCAGGTTGTGTTTCCGCCATTTTTACAAACTTTGTGTCGGTAGCTTCCAAATACTTTTCAATAGCCTCAACCATAGACTTGGCTTCCTGTCCTTTCTCATCATCTTTTTGGGCGCCCTGTTTTAACTGATTAAGAATGGGTGCGATTGGCTTCCCGGAAGACAGGTTTTGGGCATGTGTTTTCCAGAGCTTGACTGCAACGCCGCCAAGAATAGGAATATTTTCAGGCGCTTTTTTGACGAAGTCTCTGACTTGTTCTTTAATTTCCATAGGATGCCCCTTGGCCACCACTTTTCCGGTGTGGTCTATAATCACGGCGAAAGGAATTCCACCGCCGCTGGGAGCGGCATCTTCTCTAAATTGTTGAAAAACCGGGAAATTGACTTTATTGTCCTCGCAAAATTTTTTCGCGGCATCGGGGTCGCTCTGAACATGCGAAGCTAAAACTGTAAACTTTCCGGTTTTGGCGTATTGTTTCTGCAAGTCAACAAGATGCGGAAAGCTGTCGCGGCACGGCGGACAGTTTATCCCCCAGTATTCAAGAAAAACGACCTTTCCTTTGAGGTCTTCGGCCGTAATTTTTTTACCGAAAATTTGGTCAGCATTCTTAAGATTGGCGAAAGTCGCCGTCTCTTCGGCAAAAACAAACGGGATTAAACCCGCAAATATCAATGCAACAAGAATCTTTTTCATAACCCCCCCATATTATTTTTTGATTTGGTGATTTAGAGATTTTTAAATCGCGCAATCATCCAATCGTCGACGCTCTGACACTTCGATACTTTGATACTCTGACACATTGACACTCTCAATCTTTCGCACTCTCGCACTCCCGAACTTTAGAACTTCAGAACTTCTCCCTCCGTTCCTCATTTATCCTTTAACTTGGGTTCAAGGTAGTCAACGCAACTATTCAATGTGGCGAGTCTTGGGTAGTCCGGCTCGGGAATTTCCACTCTGTAGCGTTTTCGTATTTCCATGACAATGTCGAGGAAATCCATCGAGTCAAGCTCGAGTTGTTCGCGCAGTTTTTGTTCCGGATTGATGTTTGAACAGTCTCCATCCGGCAATATGTCATTTATTATATCCTTGACAACTTGGGCTATCTGCTCACGGGTCATTATCCTTCTCCTAAAAATGAAAATGCTTTTTTGAGAAAAAATCGAAGGCGGAATATAACCGTTTTTTTTTATTCGTCAAATTTTTTGACGATCAGAGATGAATTTATTCCGAGCATTCCGAACGAGTTGTTGAGGATGAATTTGATTTCAGAGGGGGAGCGGATCGCCTTTTCCCCGGCGAGGAGACCCGGCAGTTCGCATTCGGGGTCGAGCTTGTCTATGTTATGGCAGGGATGAATTATTCCGTCGGAGAAAGACGGTATATTCGCGGCCAGTTCAAGCGCGCCGGCCGCGCCCATGGCGTGCCCGATGAAACCCTTGGTATTGTTCACAAACGGATGCTTTTTTGCCGCTGAGAATACTTTCCTGACAGCCTCGCATTCCTGGATGTCGCCGGCCTTAGTCGCCGTCGCGTGGGTGTTTATCAGGCTTATGTCTTCGGGAGATATGCCGGAATTTTTTATTGCCAGCGCCATGCATTCGGCCTGTCGTTCCGGATTAGGCAGGACATAGCTCGTCCCGTCCGAATTGTTCGCCCAGCCCGCGATTTCCGCATAAATCCGCGCATTTCTTTTTTTTGCGTCGCTCAAACGCTCGAGAATGAATGCGGCGCCGCCTTCCGATACGACGATTCCGTTTCGTCCGATGTCAAACGGACGGCTTGCCTTGTTAGCATCCTCATGCCATGCAAGGGCGTTTTGGCTCTTGAATCCGGCGAAAATTCCGAAAGTATGTATGCTTTCCGACACTCCGCCGGCAATCGCAATATCCACTTCGCCAAGAAGAAGTTGTTGCGCTCCCTGTATTATTCCCATGTTGCCGGCGGCGCACGCCGCTCCGATGCAATAGTGAGGGCCGGTGATGCCCGTATTGACCGTTATTTCGCCGGCCGGATTGTTTGCGACTGTTCTCGGATTGTGATAATGATTCCAGAAACGGACATCGTAATTATAATTTGCGATATTCGCAATTTCATTTTCCGTTTCCACATTTCCGTGCTCGGTGATGCCGATGTATGTTCCGATCCGTGATTTGTTCGACTCATTGACTTCTATCATAGAATCAACAAGCGCCTCTTGTGCGCAGTATATTCCGATGGAACCGGCTCTCGTCCCCGCTCTGACTTCCTTCTTGTTTTGATATTTTGATGGATTGAATGAGCAGACGCCGGCAATAACTTTTCCAATATATCTTAATTCTATAATCTGAAAACGGACGATTCCGGACAAAATATTCGCCCGAAATTCAGATGGATTGCCGCCGTTTGGCGCAGTCAATCCCATGCCCGTTATTACTATTCTATTCGTCTTCATAAGGAAAAAAAATGACTTTGCTGTATATTATCCGATAGAAACGACAATCTAAAACCAAAGGATGCTTTTTTCAAGATGATTTGTGGAATAGGCGCTGATATTGTTCAAGTGGAGAGAATGAAAAATTTTCTCGGCAAACACGGAGAAGAAGGTCTTGACAGGATATTTTCCGAAGAGGAAATGCTTGCCGCTTCCAAAAAAACAGACAAAGTGATTTTCCTCGCCGGAAGATGGGCGGCGAAAGAGGCCGTATCCAAGTCTCTCGGATGCGGAATCGGCTCGGAATGCTCATGGAACGATGTAACCGTCTCAAACAATGACCTCGGAGCGCCATTCGTCCAACTGAAAGGCAACGCGCTCCTCAAATCCGGGAAGCTTGGAGTGAAAAATGTCCACATCAGCATAAGCCACGAAAAAGAATACGCCGTGGCGTTTGTAATATTGGAAAAATAACGATGAAAGTTCTTGAAGCAAAACAAGTCAGGGAACTCGACCGCAGGACAATTGAAACTGCCGGAATACCGGGCTCTATCCTGATGGAAAGGGCGGGCAAAGGGGCAGTGCGCGAAATTCTCCGTTTCATAAAAAAAAGTGTCACGCGCGAAATCAGAAGCGTAATTATCGCAGCCGGAAAGGGGAATAACGGCGGCGACGGTTATGCGCTTGCAAGGGCAATAGCCGAAGAAAGAAAAGATTTGAAAGTGGAAATATTTTCCATTTGTCCGCCGGAGGAACTCAAGGGCGACGCGGCATTTCACGCGTCGCGCATCCCGTTGTCCGTCAAATGCGAATTTCGCAAAAAACTGTCGCCGTCGGATTTTCCGCGTGATTCTATTGTCATTGACGCCCTGCTTGGCATCGGCCTCTCCGGGCATCCCAGAGGCGAAACGGCAGAATGGATAAAAATCTTGAATGACAGCAAATTACCGGTTTTCTCTCTCGATATTCCATCCGGATTGGACAGCGATACGGGCAGGATATTTTGTCCCTGCGTCCACGCCGATATGACAATCACATTCGGCGTTCCCAAAAAAGGGCTTTTTATAAATGACGCCCTTCGGATGACA
>JAGVIF010000477.1 GCA_020056205.1 Lentisphaeria bacterium
GAATACACGGAATTCTTCCCGAGGAAAAAACAGCGCCCGGCGCACAGAAAATGCGCGCCGCCTACAATAAATATCCAAGAGTCCCGCTTTACCGCCGCGAATTCTGGCTCATGGGAAATACCGTTGAAAAATGGCAGAAAAACGAAGGCATGCCGAAAGATGTTCCCTTCGATAAGCTTTTTTCCCTTGATCAGCAGGGAAATTACGGACTCGGCCAACTCGGCTGGTGCGAAGCACAGTTCTTTCCGATCTTCGAGGATAAGGTCATAGAAGACCGGGGAGAATGCGAAGTTGTGCAGGATTACGCAGGCCGCTATGTCCTCTTCTTCAAGGGAAGGCGTTCAGGCTATATGCCGGAATACATTGACCACCCCGTGAAAGATTGGAAGACTTGGGAGCAAAATGTCCAATGGCGCCTCAACCCTGACACGCCCGAGCGCATCAAGACAATCGAAGATTCGATCCCAAAGGCGATAAACGCGGCAAAGGAAGGATATATCATCACTCAGAATCTCATCGGCGGCTATATGTTCCTGAGAAGCCTTATCGGACCAAGTGAACTACTTTTTACATTCTACGACACGCCGGAGCTCATCCATGACTGCATGAAAACATGGTTGAATCTTGCGGATTCGATCATAACGAGACATCAGAAGCATGTGACTATTGACGAAATTTTTTTCGCCGAGGACATCTGCTACAACCACGGTCCTCTCATCTCTCCCGACATGATGAAGGAATTCATAACTCCGTATTATCAGCAACTCATTTCGAGCCTCAAAAAAAGACAGATCGACAAGGCGCGGCATCTGTTCGTCCAGATTGACACGGATGGATTTGCGGATCCTGTCATTCCGGTCTACGTGGGGGAAATCGGAATGGACGTAATGAGTCCGTTTGAAGTCGCATCGGGTTCCGATGTCGTTAAGACAGGCAGGGAATTCCCGAATCTTGTCATCAGCGGAGGCATGGACAAGCGAATTCTCGCAAGGAGTAAAAAGGATATAGACGAGATGGTGGAGAGGATTATACCACCGCTGCGTGAACGGGGTGGATATGTTCCGACAATCGATCACGGGGTTCCGGAAGAAACACCCTACGAGAATTATGTCCATTACAGAAAGCGCTGCGTTGAACTCGGAGGCTGATGAAATGCCCCACAATGGATAAGCCTAAAAAAAACGGCAGGATATGCATACCCTGCCGTTCGATCCCCAAAAATCAGGGTCGGAAATTACTTGACTTCCTCAGCCGAAATGACTTCCTTTACCGTGACATAGTCGCCTTTTAACGTGCATTTCACCTTAATCGTAACTTTTTTGTCAACCAAAGCTTCTGTCCCGCCTGACTTCTTTCCTTTAGGCAGGGTTATTTTCTTTCCGTCTTCGGTCTCAAGGAGAATAACATTGTACTTTGTTGTTCCATCCTTCTTGGTTCTCTCTTCGGACTTAATCGTTCCTGAGAGTTCCTTTTCATCGAGTTGAACGGGTTCTTTTTTTACGGGTTCCTTTTTTACCGGTTCCGTGGAGTCCTTTGGTTCTTTTTCCGTCGCCGGATCTTCCGCGTAAGCGAAACATGTCGCAATTGCGGCCGCGAACACGATGGCAAGCATTTTCCTCATAGCGTCGTCTCCTTTTTTAGTTTTACTTTTAGGTTGTCTTAATCCCGATAGTATCTATGTGTTAAAACAAAAGTCAAATCGTAAATATTCACCGAAAGGACGGGGTTCGGTGAATATTTACCCGCAGGCTTCTTTTCTCCCCGCAAAAATAAAATATTCCCATAGCCCAAGATATGCGGAATTTTCAGAGAAATATTCCGTCTTGAACATTTTTCCAAGTTTTTCGGGAAGGAGTCCGCGCATTTGGACATGATTGACGGCCATCCATCCCGCAAACCACGAATGCGTAGTTTTATTGAAGTCCGCTACGACTATCAATCCGTTGTTCAGGAGGTCTTCTTTGGCGCATTCAAGCGCATTCTCCCATCCGGGATTTATCATCGAAAGGCAGTATGAGAAAAGAATAAGGTCGAATTTTTGGCCGTTCTTAGTAGAAACGGGCTGGTCGTAAACCCCTTTTATAAATGTGATCTTGTGTCCGTTTTTTTTACTCTTTTTTTCGGCTATTTCAATCATATCGGCGGAGACATCAAGTCCCGCGATTGACGCATCCTTAAATCTTCCGGCGAAATTCAAAAGATTTTTCCCGGTGCCGCATCCAACTTCAAGAATA